>DASSJP010000349.1:0-5597 GCA_035691165.1 Rubrobacter sp. | reverse complement strand
GTACAAAGAGAGCCTCGTGCTTTGTAGGGAATTGGGAGATAAGCTGGTCGGCTCAGACAGCATTGAGGGCTTGGCATGTGTTGCCGGAGCTGGGGGGGAAGCCGAACGGGCGGCGAGGCTATTCGGGGCCGCAGAGGCTCTGCGCGAGGCGACAGGCGACCAGCTAGCAAACACATCCCGATCTTTGCAGGAGCCTTATCTCGCAGCAGCCCGCTCCCGCATAGGCGAGGTGGCATGGATCGAGGCGTGGGAGGAGGGACGATCCATGACATTCGAGGGGACTATTGCCTACGCGCTTGGGAAAGGCGCCGACAGCTGATCCACCCGCCGGTTCAGATCCCGAGGTCGCGTCGTAGCTTCATTCCAGATGATATGAATGCTCACCCGTTGGCGCCGCCAATGAGTGGGCCAAGCTAGCCGCCAGGGGTCTCGCCGGATGGCAACTCCACCCAGCACCCTGGAGCCCGGCCGGGAGGGTCGAGGATGAGTGGAGAGCCAGGAACGTTCTGAGAGCCAAGACCAGCGGTACATGGGGTCGTCGTAGGAAGAAGGACGCCACCTCGCACGGGCCTAGCAAGTACGGGGGAGATGCTAACAACCAGTATCGTCGCAACAAGTGCCGTCACCGCCAGAACTTTGATGATACGCCTCATCGACTACCTCCTTGCTCTGTGCGCTCCCGACACATCTGCCGTAGCTACCTTAGCAGACAGAACCATCTGACGGTATATGCCAGAAGGCCTATTTTCGACGCGGTTCGTTATATACCTGCGACCGCCATGGGAGAGACTCGAAGAGCGCCTTTGAGACCGTTCTCTTGCGTGCGGCGTTCCCGTCTGTGCGGTGGCTGTCGCTGATATAGTAAATGCGGAAGGGCGTAGCGCCGGACCGTGCGAGCGAGGCTTATGTGAAGAGACACACGGTGGTCGGTACGAAAGGCGAGACCTCGCGGTCGTTCGAGGTTGCGAACCGGTGCGCGAGGCCCATTTGAATACCACGCGAAGGGTAGAGAAGCCCGTCATCCTCGCCGTTGACGACGAGCCGACGGTGCTGAGCGCCGTCGCGCGCGACCTGCGCCGCGAATACGGTGAACGCTACCGGGTGATGAGGGCGGATTCCGGCGCCGCCGCACTCGAGGTGACGCAGCAGTTGAAACTGCGCAATGTGCCTGTTGCGCTTTTCCTGGTAGATCAGCGGATGCCGCTCATGTCGGGCGTGGAATTTCTCGAAAGAGCCATCGAGATCTTCCCTGACGCCAGGCGCGTCCTGCTCACCGCGTACGCGGACACCGAAGCAGCCATCAGCGCGATCAACGAGGTTGCCCTGAACCACTACCTCATGAAACCGTGGGACCCGCCCGAAGAACATCTCTATCCTGTGCTTACGGATTTGCTGGACGATTGGCAGGCGTCGTTCGCCCCACCGTTTGAAGGCATCCGCATCGTAGGCCACCAGTTGTCGCCGCAGTCGCACCAGATCAAGGACTTCCTGTCGCGGAACCTCGTTCCGTATCAGTGGCTGGACGTCGAGATCGACGAGGAAGCTAGCGATTTGCTGGAGCTCTCGAGCTCCGATGACTCACGTCTGCCCCTGGTACTTTTCCCCGACGGTCCGCCCCTGACACAGCCGACGAACGCACAGATCGCGGAGAGGATCGGCTTGAGGATGCACCCGGGTCTGCCGTTTTACGACCTGGTCATCGTTGGCGCGGGCCCTGCCGGCCTGGCAGCGGCTGTGTACGGTGCATCGGAAGGCCTCAGAACGTTACTGGTCGAAGGTGAGGCGCCCGGTGGGCAGGCAGGCACGAGCTCTCACATCGACAATTATCTGGGTTTCCCGGGCGGCTTGAGCGGAGGAGACCTGTCGAGACGGGCCGTGGCCCAGGCCAGCCGTTTCGGCGCGGAGATACTCACGCCTCTTGAGGCGACCGGGATAAGGGCGCAGGATCCTTATCGCTTCGTCACCCTTACCGACGGGGCTGAGATCAGCTGCCACGCGCTACTCATTGCGACGGGCGTTTCGTATCGCAGGTTGGGCGTGCCCGGTGTCGGAAGGCTTACCGGCGCAGGGGTCTACTACGGCGCGGCGATCACCGAGGCGATGGCCTGTCGAGGTAAGGACGTGTTTATCGTCGGTGCGGGGAACTCGGCCGGACAGGCTGCGATGTACCTCTCCAGGTATGCCGACTCCGTGACGATAATCCTCAGGGGCACGTCACTCACCAGGAGCATGTCCCGCTACCTCGTCTCACAGATCGAATCACACGAGAAGATCAAGCTGCTTACGCGCTCCAGCGTCGCCGAAGTGAAGGGTGAATCCAGGCTGGAGGAGATCACCATCACGGACGTCTCGACCGGCGATACACAGACCATGCCGGCGTTCGCGCTCTTTGTCTTTATTGGCGCGAAACCGCATACCGGCTGGGTCGCCGGCATCGTGGAACGAGACCCGCAAGGCTTCATCCTGACCGGGCGTAGCCTGGTGCGCGGTGGCCGCCGCCCGAAGGGGTGGCATCTGGACCGAGACCCCTTCTTTCTAGAGACCAGCGTACCCGGTGTCTTCGCCGCCGGAGATGTGCGTCACCGCTCGGTCAAGCGCGTCGCATCAGCAGTCGGGGAGGGCTCGATGGCCGTGCAGTTCGTCCACCAGTACCTCAGCAGGGTGCCCGAGTAGGAGACGAAGCACTTTTTGGGCATGGGAATCCTACAGGATCGGCCTATTTCGCACCGGAAACAAGCTCTTAGCTAACCCCGACACAACCCCGAGCACCAGGAAGGCGATGTACACGCTCTGTGCGGAGTGGAGGATGATGGACATCCATGTGCTCCTGTAACGATAGGCCGGGAAAGTGTACAGAAGTCCTGTGATAACAGAGTTCGGTATGCCCCAGGGCTGGTGGACGTGATAGAAACCAAAGAGGATGCCGTTTGCCACCCAACTGCCGCGTCCGAACACGCCTTCCATCCTGGGCAGCAACACTCCCCGAAACAGAAGCTCTTCTCCGAGGATCGTGTTGAACGCGGCCTGAATGACGAACAGGGCGAAGAACCACCACGCACCCTCCAACCGAGCCAGGATTTCTCGCGATTGGAAGATCGCGTCCAGGCTATAGCCTTGGGGCTCAGCAAGAAACGGAAAGACCGATACCCAAGCGCTTTCTAAAGGAGTGTTCAGTACGAGTTCCACCAGTGCGACCGCCACGAGGAACGGCACTACCCACAACCATAGCCTCCTTCGGGGTTCTCCTGATGTTGGGTCCCGCGGGGTATTGAGACGGAGCCTGCCCTTGAGAGTCTCCCAGCGCAGGTCGCCTTCCTCCCTGCGGACGATGATAATGGAGAGGACGAACAACCAGACCAAACCAAGTGTGAGTAGCACCAGCCTAGTGACGCCCGATCTCAGTGGATACGACCCGACATCGGGTGCCAGCAGAGGAAAAGCGATCCAGCTCAGGACGCCCATCGGAACGGCCGCAAGTGCCCAGATACCCAGGATCTTTGCAAGAGAATACTGTTCGCTTCGCCCCTCACTCGACGCCCTGTTTACCATGGTTTCGCTTTCGTCTTTTTACGACCTGTATTGGACAGACCAGCGGTAGCTCGGGAACCGGAGGACCAGTGCGTTGTGCGGCCCTGGCGAGCTGTGCGTCGCTCGACACCGAAGTACTCCTTTAGTCGATGTTTATATCAATTGTCTCATAGCGTGACTCCCGCTAGAAAGACGAAAAGGTCTTTCGAAGCGCTGCGGTGACGGGTAAAGTCTTTGCTCCCATTCGACCGACAGGAGCTTCGCACCAGCCGTCCGAGTTTGCGTAAGTGCCAAGAGGAGGCTGCGCCAATACGGAAGCTGCCATCCAATGGCTGGCAATTCTCCGCGTTCTAGACGGCCTCCTTGTCGGTTTTTGACACATGTTGTACCTGGCAATTGGCGCAGGCTCTTAGTTGAATTGCTTTGTAGGGGTAGTTATCATCTGGATAACGGTATCTACCCTGTTCCGAGTGAGGCTCTGAGATGAACTGTGCTCGTTGCCAGACTGCCAATCCCGAGGGCGCGAGGTTCTGCCTGAACTGCGGCAACCGGCTCGAAGCCCCTGCCCGGGTGGAAGGCGAACGCAAATACGTGACGGTCCTGTTCGCTGACGTGGTCGACTCGACCGGTTTGGGCGAGCGGCTTGATCCCGAACAGGTCGCGGAGATCATGAACGGCGCATTCGCCTTTCTCAATGCGTCGGTCAAGAAATACGAAGGGACGGTCGCGAGGTTGCTGGGCGATGCGATCCTCGCCTTTTTCGGCGCGCCGGTTGCGCACGAAGACGACGCAGAACGCGCGGTGCGTGCTGGTCTGGATATCCAGGCAGCCGCGCGCGAATACGCGGAAGCGGTCAGGCGGAACTACGGGGTAGACTTCGCCGTGCGCGTCGGTATCAATACAGGGCTCGCGGTACTCGCCGCCGTGGGAGATGAGATCAGGACGGAATACACGGCAATGGGGGATACCACAAACATCGCCGCGCGCCTGCAGAGCGCCGCCTTGCCTGGTACCGTGCTCATCAGCGCCGATACCCATCACCTCGTCAAACAACTCTTCGAGTTCAATCCGCGTGTCGCCATGAGGGTCAAAGGCAAGTCCACGCTCGTCGAGACTTATGAAGTTCTTGCTCCCAGGGCGGTGCCTGGAAAGGTCCGGGGTCTCGAGGGGCTGACCTCGCCGCTTGTGGGCCGCAGCGATGAATTCCACCTCATGCGCGAAAAAGTGGAGGAAGCGCGCGAAGGGCGCGGCTCCTTCGTGGCCGTGGTCGGGGAAGCCGGACTGGGCAAGTCGCGGTTGCTGGCGGAAGTCCGCCAGGGGGTTCATTCTCAAGTTGCCTGGTACGAGGGGCGGGCGCTCTCCTACGAGCAGGCCGTCACCTATTATCCGTGGCGGCAGGTGATCCGGCAGGCGATCGGTGCCAAGGAAGGCGACGCGCCTGAGACGGTGCGAGAGAAACTGAGTAGCGATCCCGGTTACGGCGCGATGCCAGAGGGCGACGTCAGGATTCTGGAGGTTTTGCTCTCCGCTGAGAGCGACGAGACGCTGAAAGCGGTCAGCCTACTCGAGGGTGACGCGCTGGTCGAGCGCGTCACTGCGGCGACCCGTGACTACCTCCGTGCCCGCGCCGACCTCAAGCCGACGGTGATCGTGCTCGACGATCTGCACTGGGCGGATACAGCGTCGCTCGATCTCTTGCTGAGCGTGGCCGGCCTGGTGGAGGATGCGCCGCTTCTGTTCGTTTGCCTGCTCCGACCAGATAAGGACGCGCCGAGCTGGGCGGCCATAGAGAGAGCGCGCGGCGAACTTGGCTCTCGCTACACAGAGATCCTGCTCGACCCGCTCGACGCCGCGCATTCTAAGGAGTTGCTAGGCAATCTGCTCTATATCGAGGACTTGCCCGAGAGCGTGCGTAATCTGATCCTCAACAAGGCAGAGGGAAATCCGTTCTTCGTCGAAGAAGTCATCCGGACGCTGATCGACTCGGAATTTATCGTACAGGAGAACAATCACTGGCGCGCGACACGGGAGATCGTGAACGTCTCCATCCCCGACACGCTGTCCGGTGT
>DASSJP010000348.1:0-6804 GCA_035691165.1 Rubrobacter sp. | reverse complement strand
CGGCCACGCTAGGGACCCTTGGATTCGACCTTCTTGATGAACTCCGCCCCCCAAACTTCGGAGAAGCCGTTTCTAGGCGAACTCCGGAGAATTCCCCGAAGCACGCATACCCGCAGAATATGCGCCCCGGTGAGAGATTATGCGATCCGGGTTGCGACCGGTAGCAATATCATGTAACAACAGTACCTACTGTAGACCGTTCGCGGCTCTCGTCGACGCCCGAGCGCCTTCCGAGCGCGCGTCCGAGGCCTCGAACGCGCTCAAGAAAGCCGATTCTATGCAAGATGATGAATGTCGCGGAGTTGGCGTTCCACGAAGTTCCGGGTTCCTTCTGCGATCATCGATTTTTTCTGTATAGCCGACTCGGCCACTTGGTGGTTGCGCCAACAGGGACGCGGCATGTCTGCTTCAGATCAGCAGCTGATCGTGCCCCAGCACCATCGAAGCCGCTGCACCGCGCTCGCGCTGGGCTGGAGTGTAACAGCGCCGCCCCTTCCCTCTTGCCCTAATTCACCCGCCTTCTAGGCCGGGCTGTCGAATGAGGCGTTGGTGCCGAGTTTCGTTCCAGACCATCCCCCAAACAAAGCGCTCTTGGGTCGTTTCGAGTTCGCCTTGAGAGGAGGGACGAGATGGGCCGACGAGGCTGCGGGGCCGCGTAGCGTCGCTGCTGCACGAGGGCAGACGAATTACGCCTCGAAAAAGGCGCAAAAGGGCAGTCGGGCGCATCGCTCAGCGCAGCAGAAACCCGGGCGTGCGATACCCGATGCGGTTGAGGATGGCCGCCAGCTTGACCGCATCGGCCTCGGTACCATAGTCGTAACCCAGTGCATCAGCCATGCGGTTGACCACGTTGAACAGGAAGCAAACGTACAACGCGTCGACGATGGCGGCCTCGGATACTCCGGCCGCACTCACCTCCTCGATGTCGCTTGCGATAACCTCATCAGGCGAGAGCGTGACCATCTCCAACAGCCCGAGGGTCGCCGCCAGCCGCGGCTCGAACCCTGCCTCTCGCCAGTGGTCGAGCCGCTCGATCGTGATCGTTGGGTCCAGCGACAGGGCGGTGGTACCAACGTGGATCCTGGCACAGTAGCGGCAGGTGTTGAGCCGGGAGGTGAACGCCGCGAACAGCTCCCGCTCACCCGCTGACCATTCGGACTCGCCACGCATTACCGTGCGGAGCAGGCGTATCCAGGGACGTCCAAAAAAGCCTGGCCGGTACATCGAGGTCTTGATCACATCGTCCGGCTCGGCCCCGGCAAGCGCGCGCATGACGCGAAGAGCCAGCCGGTTCCTTTGGTTATGCCCGTGCTCAAGTATGTCGAGCCGCATAACTCAGCTCGCCTCTCGCAGCGCGCGCAGGCCCGCCTCCAGCCGCCGCATAGCCGCACCGAGGGCGGCGGACACGGTAATTTCGAACACCGTGTCCTCGGAGTAGCCAGCGCTCAGTAGCATCTGGACGTCCTCGTCGGTGATGCGATACGACTCGCCACGGACCTTGGCCACGTACTGGCGAAGCGGCGGCGGCAGCCCATCGCTTTGGTAGGCCGCTGCTCGGGTTGCGGGTTCAGTCTCGGCCGGTGAATCGAGCACCGCCCGTAGTAGCGCCGTGACCTCCTGATGATGTCTGTAATAGGCGTTCTCGCCGTGTTGGTTCGCTGGCTCCATCCTTCGTTTTTCCTTTCTCCGTCGGCCCAACCAACAACTATATCGCTACGTGCCGTATAACTCCCCTGGAAAGGGGTTATGTCACGACGCCCGAGACAGCTTTCGGCGCTTGCCCTTTCCGGGCATCGTTCTTGCTCCCTATCTCGCCCCAACGACGCTAATTATGGGTTTAAACGCTCCGTCGATTGGCGAGTAGCATAAGGATCAAGGGAAGGTAGGAAGATTGTCAAATCACTTTGAGAGCTGCCAGGTATGAAGAGTTACCAGTCTCTTGACGGAAGCTCTAAGTGTCTGACGGGCGCCTGCTGATGTTACGAACTTGGCAAGAGTGCGTCGAGGCGAAGTTCGTCTTTTGCATTTTGTACGAAGTTTGCTTGTACGGGATTCTTGGAAGTAGAGGAACTTACGCCGCCGCTCGTTCCTTCTCGTAGCGCACCACCAGAACCGGGCAGTGGGCGTGACGAACCACAGAGTCAGAGACGCTGCCCATCAAAGCCCGCCGCACTCCCCCTCGCCCTCGACTGCCAATGACGATGAGCCCCGCTCCTATCTCCTCAGCCACCTGCACAATCTGCTGAGCCCGATGACGTTCGCCCATAGGGTCAGCGATCTTCAGGTGCTTCTGGGCGACCTTGCCCCCGGCCTGCTCTATTTTCTCGACCTGCTCCTGGAGAACTTTCTCCGCCTGGGTGTGAAGTTGCTCGACCACCTGCGGGATGTTGACGTCAACGGATGGATAGCCGGGAGCGACGGTCACAACGTGCAACTCCGAGTCGGTGGTAGTGGCCATATCCACAGCGGTGGTGCGGGCCAGCTCGGCGTCTCGGGAGCCGTCGGTGGCCAGCAGGATCTTGGTGGGGAAGATGCTCATCGCGATACTCTCCTTTCCCGTAGATACCTCATGGAGATACCTGTGCTTATTGTATCAATAACGCTGGTCAGCGCAAGGGAACCAAGACGGCACAACACCTTTCCACAAGGGTTACAGAAGCATGTTCACTCGAGTGACGCTCCGACTTGTTTAACTCAAGGGTAGGAGCCAGGCGGTCTGCAGCCGTTAGGCTTCTAGGGTGTCGGTCGGGATCGCTCGTGACGCTACTGCCACTCGTAAGGCTTGGCTTGCTATAGGCCTGTGACCCGCCGTAGAGAACGGCGAGCGGGGTGACTCGACAGAAGGGATGGAACCTAGAAACTCAAAGTCGGATTGTCCTCTGCACGCCACTATCGTAATGACCGCGTACAGAGGAGGTCAGAGCATGGGAGTGCTCATCGGCATCGACCCACACAAGAGCGTGAACGCTGCTGCGGCTATCGACGAACAGGGAGAATTCGCCGGCCACGAGACCTTCCCCGCTAATCGGAAAGGCTTGCGGGCACTGGAGCGATGGGCAAAACGCTTCCCCGAGCGTCGCTGGGCGGTGGAGGGAGCCGCCGGTATCGGCCGTCCCGTGGCTCAGCGGCTCGCCATGGCGGACGAGAAGGTAGTGGATGTCCCGCCCAAACTCTCCTCGAAAGCCAGGCTTCTCTCTACGGGAAACGCCCGCAAGAACGACCGTCTGGACGCGACATTCACCGCTCAGGCGGCCCTGCACAACGAGCGGCTGGCCCCAGAGTACTATCCGAGGACGGCGACGACGCTCACGTCGAGGTTCTCAGGCTGCTCACGCAGAGACGCGAGGATCTGGTGGCCGAGCGCACCCGCGCCCTGAACCGTTTGCACGTGCTGCTGCGGGACCTTCTCTCCGACACCGTCAGCAAGCAGCTCTCCGCCGATGCCGCCTCCAGGCTGCTGCGGCGAGTCAAACCACGGGACGACCCAGCGAGAACCCGAAAGCAATTGGCCTCCGAGGTAGTGCGTGACGTTCGCGCCTTCGAGCGGCGGATCGCCAATCTGGACGAGCGCATCCGGCAGGAGGTAGGGCCCCTGGCACCACCCTCACCGAGATTTTCGGCGTGGGACCGCTCCTTGCCGCGAAGATCGTCGGCATCCGAGCGCTCGAGGAGAACCCTGGAGCTAAGGGACGAGGCCGTGGACGCGCTGCGGCTCCACCGCGAGCGGCAGTTCGCGGAGCGGGGCTTCTACAACGAGCTCTGGATGGACCGGGGACTGGTCTTCCCCACCACGGTGGGCACTCCCACGGCCCGCCAGAATCTCGCACGGCGCTCCTTCAAGCCGCTCATCCGGGCCGCCAAGGTGCCGGACATACGTTTCCACGACATGCGTCACACCTTCGCCACCCTCATGCTAAAGAACCGGGCCGACCTGAACACCGTCTCGAGAATGCTCGGCCACTCCTCCCTCAAGATCACCCTGGACGTCTACGGCCACGTCGTTCCGGGCATGCAAAAAGAGGCCCTAAAGAGCCTCGACGAGCTGTTTTAGGACCCCTGGTGTAGTAACGGTGTGGTATACCGCCGCTTAAATTACGAGCGCTCGATTCACAAACCCGGCATTTGCAGGATTTTAAGAAGTGGCGGGACCCGGATTCGAACCGGGGACACCATGATTTTCAGTCATGTGCTCTACCAACTGAGCTATCCCGCCAGGGAGTCGCTTTTCGGCTTACCTATCGGGTTTTTCGTCTCCCGCCGCGGTCCTTATAATTGCCCGTGACATATACCCGACATATACCGTCTTGCAACGACGGCAATTATACACGTCTGAAGCCATCATCCAAAGACGTTTCCGAGGGTGTCGGAGATCCCCGCATGGAGGCCCGGGATCCACTGGCTGTAGATGTCCATGGTGACCTTGACGGAGGAGTGGCCCATCATCTCCTGGACGATCTTCGGGTGGACGCCTCGTGCGAACATGAGCGTGGCAAACGTGTGCCTGAGGTCTCCGAAGCCGTGGTGGTCTGGGACCTCGGCCCGCCGGAGTGCACGCTTGAACGGCTTGTGGATCAGGTGCCGGGTCATGATAGTGCCTACACTGGTCGGGAAGATGAGCCCCCTGTCCTCCCACCTCCTGACCGCGACCTTCTCCTCGAGCTGGCGCTTGCGGTGGCGTCTCATGGTCAGGGCTACGCCAGGGGAGAACTCGACGTTACGCCGGCTCTGCCTGGTCTTGACCTGCCCGATCTCGTGGCCATGCTCGGCCTCCACCACGGCGTTCCTCACACGCACGAGCCCCTTCTCGGCGGTCGGGTCAGTGGGAAGGTCGAGGTCGTCCCACCGGAGCGCGAAGAGCTCCTGCTCTCTTAGGCCCGTGGCGGCGACGAAGATGTAGAGCGCTTCGTACCTGTCCCCCACCTGGCCTGCAGCGTGGATCAGGGCGCGCAGCTCCGCCTCGGATAGCGGCGAGATCTCCTCTCCGGAGCCCGTCCGTCACCTCGGCCTTTCGGGGGCTTTACGTAGGCCGCGGGGTTGGTGGGGAGCACGCCGTAGGCGTGGGCGAGACCCTCCTCCCTCTTGACGGCACCCAGCCTCTCGACGTGGCGCGGGGTGAGCTGCTTCATCTTGACGGCGCCGAGCACGGGGATGACGTGATTATCGACGATCCGAGTGTGATGCTTGAAGGTCACCGGCTGGACGGCGACCTTGGCGGAATCCTCCAACCAGGCTCTCAGATAGTCGGCCACGGTGGGGTTCTCGTCGAGGAGCACGACTCCGCGATTCCTCAAGGACTTCTGCTCGGTCAGCCACGCGTCCGCCTTGGCGTAGCCGCGAATCGTCGTCTCCCTGCGCTCGAGAGTGCCGTCAGGATGCTCGATGTGCAATCCCGTGTTGTAGCGGCCGTCAGCACGGAGATTGATCCACCCTTCCCCGGCTTCGTCCCTGCCCTCTTCCCTCTGGTCGCCATGCCTCACAGGGTAGCGCGAGAGCGGGCGGCTAGTTCATTGAAGCGCGTGGAAATCGGTTCTCGGAAATTCGCAACTTCTAGCAACCCACTAGCAACAGCAAAGATACGCCATCTGGCAGATGTGGCGGAACGTACAATCTTGGTAGGGTGTCTTTTTGTACAAGCGCGCAGAGGCTTAGAACCACGTCCTGTAAGGAAGGAATGGGTACTGGTAGGGGACGCGGGGAGCCAGTAGTGCAACCGGCTGCCGCACTACCTGGAAGGAGGCTGGGCTCTCTCATGGCTAAGCGCATAGTGTTGATGGTTATGGTGGCGGCGATGATGTTGTTGCTGATGGCCCCAATGTCCCTTGCCGTCGAAAAAAGGTGCCACGCTCGTCCCTGTTACGGCACCAACAAAGCGGACATCCTGCTCGAACGCCGAGGTGACGGGGTGGCAGACAAGATCTTCGGCAAAAGGGGCGGCGATCGCATCAACGCCTCGCGCTTCAACAAAGACAGGGATCTCCTCTACGGCGGCCGTGGCGATGACAGGCTCAACGCGCAAGACGGCGACGGTCGCGACGTGGTCCGTGGCGGGCATGGCAACGACGTCTGCTACGTCGACGGGGGGGACTCCTACCGAAGCTGCGAGACAGTGACCGTGGTCGGGTAAGGTAAGGGGAGCGCTCGGAATAAGGGAGAAAGCAGACTAGAGGCCGGAGCAGCGGCGCCCCGGCCTCCCTTTTGCCTCTAGTCACCCGACGTCCTAGAAGGGCAATTCTCCGAGGTCCACATACAGCATGGTGCATAGCCCTGGCTGCAGGGTAGCGCGAGAGCGGGGCGGGCGCTACAGGACCGGGGCGCAGCCACAAATATGGGCCACTTGGCCCCCTAAAATAGGTCACTGGTCCCATGCACTCCGCCGCACCGTAACTTAGGATTTATTCGTTGCGTAATGGGGTGAAGGGTTGACTGCGTTTCTTCGCCCACTGAGGAAAGGTAAGAAGAGGTGAGAAAGACGGCTCTACTTCTAGCCACCATAGCCCTGTCCCTGTTGGTTGCCAGTGAGGTAGCGCTAGCGCTAGGTAGCCGAGATCCGGAAACCTTCTGCACCACTGATCCTTGCCTGGGCACCGACGGCCCAGACGCTCTAGGAGGTGCCATCGAGTCTGAGACGATCGACCTCCTCGCCGGGTGATGAGTTCGCCACCGCTGGGGGTGGCAGGGATGTGGTCTACGGTCGCGAGGGGAACGACGAGATCGACGGCCACTATGGCAACGACACCATCTACGGCGGACCCGGAGACGACCTGCTCTTCGGGGCCAACCACAGCGACACCGTCTACGGCGGCA
>DASSJP010000347.1:0-9335 GCA_035691165.1 Rubrobacter sp. | reverse complement strand
CTCAGGCCCGACCAGGTCCGGACGTCTCCGACGCCGGCAGGACCGAACGCAGACAGGTAGCGCAGGACCATCTCGTCGGGCGAGGGATCCGGATCCAGCGGTCTACCGAGCCACGCTTCAACGGTGGTCCACGTGGCCTGTCCGCCGGAGCCCCAGATCCCTCGTGGGGGCACCTGGACCAGCGGAGCGAGGAAGCTGACAGCGTGGGCGAGCGAAGCAGCCTCACGATCGGGCCACCTCTCGGCCAACAGCTTGCCGAGCTCTGCGCGGGTGCGCGGCTGTTCCTCCAGCAGCGCCCGTCCGGCCTCCACGATCGTGCCTGTCTCCACGCCAGCGAGGTTCCTGGCGAAGGGGCTGCCCGAGAAGGCACGGGCCAGGACGGGCTGCACAACGGGCCGAAGCTCCAGGCAGTCGCGGGCGGTTACGAGGTGGATCGTTGCGCGCATCAAAGGAGCGCGAACCGCACGGCGCGAGGTGATCAAACGCGCCAGCTCTTCCTGACGGAAGCCTTCGAGCCGCGTCCACAACCCGACGTAGGGCGCATTGGGCGCCTGGGCCTGCATGCCGACCAGGCGTTCGACGGCGTCGGCCGGGGACAGCTCCCGGCGGCGCAGGAGCATCTGCCGCTCCAGCAGGGCGCGGTTGAGCGCGCGCGGGCCGAGCACTCCACTTTCGACGTTCGTCGGCGGTCGTGGGGTCATTCCCGTCCTTTCACGCACCGGGAAGCTGTCGCCCCGCGCGGGTCGTCTCATGCGGGACGCTACGATCATATCGTAGCGGCGAAAGAGGTCATATGCGTTCCTTATTGGTCAGGGTTTTCGAAAGGAGAAGAGTGGGTTACGGGTACACATCTGACATCTATCCCCGACGGTTTCTGGTGGCGTGGGTTAGAATCTGCGGGCAATGCTTATCAGAGTCGGTTTCCCGTTGAGATCCGAAGGCCACCTGGGTCGGGCGGCGGCGCTCGCGTCCCGTCATCCTTCGTACCACGTCGAGGGCGTGAACGGCACGGCGTGGGTCTCGGTCGACCTCGACCTTCCTTCCGACTGGCGACTCCTCGACGACTTCTCAGGTCTCCTGCGTGGCGAAGGTGACGCCGAGTACGCGGCTGACGGGGCCGTGCTCTCCGCGGAGGAGCTCTTCGGGGGCCTGAGGTGTTTCCTGCGCAAGCAGCGCTCGGGGGCTGCGGCGAGGGAGTGGTGCACGCCGGGTTCGCTCGCGGACAAGCAGCTCTTCCCGTGCCGTCAGATCCGGGTCTACGACAACGACCATCTCACGGGTAACTCGTGGTACGCATTCGGCACGATGGACGATGAGGCCGTCTTCGAGGTGGACAAGGACGCCATTACCGAGCGCGTCCTCTCGGACCTCGGCCCGTGCGTCCGCTGCCCCATACTAGACCTCGACGCGACCGCCGAGATAGTGGCCCGTCTCCCCGAGAGGATAGACCCGAGCAGGGACCCTGCCTGGAGTTACAGGGAGGAGGGCGACCTCTCGGGCTGGAAGGTCGTGAAGACGCGTGACGGGCGCGTGGAGGCGGCCCCGCAGGAGGAGAGGGAGAGCCTCATCGAACGCCTCGCGCGGAGCGTGAGGAGCGGGGGAGCCGGGGTCGCCGCGGCGAGCGGAACCGCGCCCGGCAGCCGCAACGTGCCGGCGACCCGCTACGAGGACGTCGGCGGTATGCGCGAGACCATAGACCTGGTCCGCGAGTCGGTTGAGCTGCCCATAACCCACCCCGAGATCTTCCGCAAGCTACATATCAGACCTCACAAAGGCATCCTCTTCTACGGGCCGCCGGGGACGGGCAAGACGCTCCTCGCACGCGCCGTCGCCCACGAGAGCGGGGCCCACTTCATAGCCGTCTCTGGGCCAGAGATCCTCAACAAGTTCTGGGGACAGAGCGAGGCGAAGCTGCGCTCCATCTTCAGCGAGGCACGCGCCAAGGCCCCCGCCATCATCCTCTTCGACGAGATAGATTCCTTCGCTTCATCGCGCGATATGATGAGCGAGAGCTTCGAAGCGACCCTCGTCTCCCAGCTCCTCTCCCTCATGGACGGGTTGAACAGTTTGGGACGAGTGTGCGTCATAGCCACGACCAACAGACCCTCGGCCCTTGACACAGCCCTCAGGCGTCCTGGGCGCTTCGACCACGAGATCGAGATCGGGCTCCCAGACGCCGAGGCGCGGTTGCACATCCTGGGCATCCACACGCGCGAGATGCCGACGGACCCTGACCTGGACCTGGATCATATAGCGGGCCTGACAGGCAGCTACTCCGGCGCCGACCTGGAAGCCCTTTGCCGCGAGGCCGCCCTTGTCTGCATGCGCCGCACGATCAACCTCCGCGATTTCGAGAAACGGATCGCCCCCCACCAGCTCTCTGCCCTCTCCGTTACCACCTACGACTTCCGCACTGCGATGAAGCGCGTAGGCCCAAGCATCCGGCGCTGACGCCAATCTCAGGCCGGTACTCGATCCTTGGACGCCGCCTCAAGGCTGAGTTCTCTGGCTGCGTGAATGGCCTCAGGAACCAGGGAGAAGAACTCGCGGGACAACTCCACGCAGCACGAGGGGTCTTCGGGGAAGTTCATCCGCCTGAACAGATCCCCGAGTGGGATGGTGCGCCTTCCAGGTGGAAGGTGAAGATCTCCGAGCCCGTAGACGGTGTTCTCGGAGACCGCAGGTTCGCCCGTGAGGTTGGTCCTCTGCAGGTTGTCGTGCAGGTGTACGTGCCGAACGAGTGGTGCCAGGGCGGCGCACTCTTCGATGTAGTCGAAGCCGAAGACGCCAGCCGCGAGGGCTGCGTGTCCCACGTCCAGGCAGATCCCGACAGCGGGATGGTCGACGGTGCGGATCTGCTCGGCCAGCTGGGAAGGCCAGACAGAGCAGTCGTAGACCGCGCAGGATGGGCTGCTCTGGGTAGTAGTTCTCGACGGCGATGGTCAGGCCCAGCTCCTTCGCCAGATCTCCCGCCGCCCGCAGGGCTGACTGCTCGGCGATCAGCTGGTCCCTCATGCTGTGCCTGAAGTCGCGCGCTCCTATGCGCTGGCCGGCGTGGCAGACTACCACGTCCGCGCCGATAACGTGCGCGAACCGGAGGCTGGCGTCCAGGACCTCGCGCTGAAGGGCGTGGGAGTTAGGGTCCATGAGGTTGACCTCGAGCGGGGCGTGGACAGTGTACGCAAGATCCGTCTCCAGCATCAGGTCCCTGAGCGCTCGTAGTTTGATCTCATCGAGGCTTCCGCCGAGAATGGCCCCAAGGTTCTGGGGCCAGACCTCAACGAAATCCGGTCCGGATCTCCTCAGGAACGCGAGGTCCTCCGCGAGACTGCTGACGCCGTCCGGATACAGCCTGGACAGGTTGGTGCCAACACTCCGAAAGGCCATACGGTTCCTTCCTCCCTTAAGGCCGCACGCAGGATAGGCTCGCATATACCCCCTTAGGTGAAACGAGCGCTAACGATGAGCAAAACCTGGGTTTCACAGGCTTTGTAGAATGGGCTCGTATACTCGTAGGTGAAGACGAACCAAGGGGGAAACCGGATTGAGCAGTTACGAGGACTACACGCACAAATCCGGGAACTACGACAGGACCAGGGAGCCTGTGGGGACCGAGATCATCGTCGGCTGCTTCGCCCACGCGCCTGTGCCCCTGGGTCGCACGGTAATATTGGATGCAGGCTGCGGCACAGGCAGCTACTCCGAGGCGCTGCTCGGCTACGTCGGCAGGATCGAGGCGGTAGACATGAACTCGGGCATGCTCGAGGTCGCCGCGCGCAAGCTGTCCTGGGCGGAGGACCGCATCTCTTTCCACTCCTCGAGAATCGACGAGCTGCCCCTCGAAGACGCGACGCTCGACGGGGTCATGATCAACCAGGTACTACACCACCTGCCTGACGATGCCTCAGAGGGGTACCCGGCCCACCGCCTGGCCTTCCAGGAATTCGCCAGGGTTCTGAAACCGGGCGGCATCCTCACGGTCAGCACCTGCTCGCAAGAGCAACTGCGCCATGGCTACTGGCACTACTACCTGATCCCTGAGGCCGCCGATGCCCTCCGAAGCCGTTACGTCCCCCTCGACGAGCTGCTCGAGATCCTCGACGATAGCGGGTTCGCACACAGGGGAAGCTTCGCGCCGGTCGACGCCACGGTCCAGGGCGAGTCTTACTTCGACCCGCATGGTCCCCTGAACAAGGAGTGGCGCGACGGAGATTCGGTCTGGTCACTGGTCGCCGAAGACCGCCTGGACCGCGCCCTCTCCCGGATCCAGAAGCTGGACGAGCGAGGAGAGCTGGAAACCTACATGGCGCGCAACGACGCCCTGCGCAGCCACATCGGCCAGGCAACCATCCTTTACGCATCCCGATGATAGAGCAACTTCAAACTCTCTGGAGTTTGTGAATAGTTAACACAAAGTTTACAATCGTTTGACCACATCACGGGCGTTCCCCAACGCCCTTCAAACGAATACAGAGAGGAGCACTATTGGACGGAGTGTATGCCGCGCTTGCACGCGTGCCCCTGTTCAGGGACGTACGACAGGAAGAAATCGAACTCGAACTACTCGGCGGCGCTCTCACCAACGTCTGTTACAAGGTGACGACTGGCGGCACGGCTTACGTGCTGCGGCTCGCCGGGGAAGGCACCTCCGACTACATAGACAGGGCTGCAGAGAAGCATAACGCGAGGGTTGCGGCAGCCGCCGGGGTAAACGTAGAGGTACTCTACTTCGACGCGAAAGACGGCACGATGGTAACCCGGTTCGTCGAAGGGATCTCGATGAACGGGGGGGAGGGTTTTCGCCGGGATGCGGGTGCGCCGATCCGGGCTGCGCTGGTGCTCAGGCGGGTTCACCGCCTGAGAAAGGTTTTCGAGTCCCGCTTCGACGTTTTCGCGGCGATCGACGATTACGTCGACCTCTTACACGAGCAGCCGACGCCGCTACCGCAGGATTACTACGAGGTGGGGCGGAAGGCGAGGGCGGTGCGCCGGGCGCTAGAGGCCTCTCCCGTTCCCCTCGTGCCCTGCCACAACGACCCGTGGCCTGGGAACCTCCTTGATGCAGACGGACGCATCTATCTCATCGACTGGGAGTACTCAGGCATGAACGATCCGATGTGGGATCTTGCCGACCTCTCCGTCGAGGCCGGGTTCGGGCCCGAGCGAGACCGCACTATGGTGGAGGCCTACTGCGGCGGCGCCGCTTCTCAGGCGCTCTACTCGCGGCTGGAGATCTACAAAGCGATGAGCGACCTCCACTGGGCACTCTGGGGTTTTGTACAGCACGCTAAAGACAACCCCGCGGACGATTTCTGGAGCTATGCTCTGGGTAGGCTCGAACGCTGCAAGGCGCGGATGAGCAGCGCCGATTTCAGACGGCACGTGGACGTGGTACGTGAAGGCGGCCTTCCGCGCCCTCAGAAGCGCATCCATCGGACCAGCCAGGAACTGAGAACTCCTGCAAGGTAACGGAGAGCGGATGGTCTCCACCGGCTCTCCGTCCTCTCTGTGAATACCCACGATTTCCGCACCGCCATGAAACGCATCGGCCCCAGCATCCGACGCTAGAGCATGACTCAGAAGACACGGTCCGGGTCAACGCCGATTGTGACAACGGGACTACGCTTCGACGTCAGACTTGCTCCGGTCTAAGCAAACATCGGATAAAGGTCCTTCGGGTATATTGCGGCAAAGAATGAGCCGGGCGATCATCGCACCCGTCGTCCGTCTGTCCTCTTGGCGTAGAAGTCCGCGACGACGCCGAAGTGGTCGCTCGCCCACACGCCGCCCACCGGTTCGTCGAAGGTCTGCTCGCATGAGAGGACGTCGAGAGTGGCCGCAGCGCACCATGATGTAGTCTATCCTGCGGCCCGGCTCCAGCGGCCATTCGCCGCCTGTCACGAGCGGGTTGCGCGGCGAGAACGTGTGGCCGGGGTCACCGGGGTGGGCGCTCTCCCAGGTGTCCCGGTAACACACGCTCGTGCCATCCAGGGACTGCAGACCCCGCCAGAATCTCATGCCGGCAGAGTCGGGGGTGGCGTTGAAGTCGCCGGCCAGCACCACGTGGTTTACGTCGCCCTTGTCCACCAGATCCTCGACGTAGCGCGCGGCCGTCACGGCCTGCAGCTCGCGTTCGCGCTCGAATCCCAACTGCCACGAGGGGTTGTGGTGGGCGAACAGCAGCATTCCGAGAGGGTCCGGCGCGAGGACCTCCGCAAGCGCTATCCGGCCTGGCTCGACGCGGGGTGTTGCGGGCAAGGCCTCCTCGCGCACCTCTCCCAAGGGCCAGCGGCACGCGATCGAAAGCCCCGAGCCGTCGGCTTCGCGGCCCGCCTGGTGGGCGACGTGGTATCCAGCGCCGAGCAGATGGACGACCTGGTCGTATTCATCGGTCACCACCGCTTCCTGGAAGGCGATGATGTCCGGTCGGAGATCGCGCAGGCCGTCGGCGAGGACCGGCCTGCGCTCGTCCCAGGCCCCATGCCGCCCCCAGAGGTTGAGCGTGGCAACGCGCAACACGCCAGGACCTGCCGCTCCCTCCATCACGAACCTCCCGAGTCGCCCATATTCGTGCGGAACTCCGGCCCAAGCATAGCGGTCCGTACGGGTGAAGACAGCGCCCGAGAACCCACCGCTGTCTCGGGTACGCGACGGGAGCTGTTGTCGCGACCGACTCTGTGCCGGCTAGCGCCGATCAGGACCACGGCGTTGCCAACACATGAGGAGAGTTGTCGAGCCTGCATACGTGTTGAGATCTGTCTTGAGGGCACTTGCTGGACGCAAGTCAAAAAGATATGCCACTTAGCGTATATACAAACCCTCATCTACCTGTCATGTTGAAGGTGATGGCTATCGGGGCGGGACTCGCCTCTCTCCCAAGGAGGGCAAGAAAGATGCGAAGGCGAAGAGTAGTGCTCTTGCTGACCACGATGTTGGCGGCGCTTGTTATGGCAAGCGGGGTTGCTCTTGCGGTGAACAAGGTGTGTCCTTCGGGCACCACCTCTTCCAACCCCTGCGAAGGCACCGCCAAGACTCAGACCTCTTCTGGCAACGACACCCTGATAGGCACCTCTGGATCTGATTACATCCGCGCCCTCTCCGGCAACGACAAAATATCTGCCGGAGCGGGCAACGACTTCACCAATGGTGGCACTGGCAACGACATCTACTCCTACAGGGACGGCATGGGGACCGACACGGTCAATGATGCCTCTGGTGTTGACACCCTTAACTTCTCCTCTATGTCCAGTGGTATCAGGGCTAGCTTGTACCCAGGCGATGGTTTTTTCCCGGCAAACGTGGTGAACGATAGTTCGTTCACACCGCTGGTCAATTTTCCTTCTACCCCTGGGAACGTCATCGAGAAGGTTGTGGGCTCCGCAAGTGGGGATGACTTCATCCAGACTGGACGGGCAGCCAACATATTGCAACCCGGCCTAGGACCGGGCGGTGCCACCTTAATCGACATTGGCGGCTGCGACATCAGCAACAAAGACCACTACCCTCCTGACTGCGGCCCCCCACCTTACGATGTCCCAGCGAGCAATGACACTTACTCAGGCTTCCCGGCTGGTGGTTACGGGACGGTCCGTATCTCAGACTTGGGGGGCACGGCAGATAGACTCATCCTTCCGTTCGCCTCTACCGACGCCTACTTCGAGGCATCTGACTCCGATGGCAACGGTAGCCCCGATTCCCTTCTGATAATGAGCACGAGCACGGACTCTGTGCTCATCTTCGGCCAACTGAAGCCATACCTTGGCAGAGCAGGGCACTTAGAGACAATTCAGTTCACAGACGGCAACTTCAGCATCGGCAACGCCTCGGCAACTACCAGCGCCAGTAGGGTCGCCTCCTCCGGCGAAAGCAGCACGTCACAGGTAGATGCGTTGAACGCGGCCTCCACGTTTAGCGCTTCGAAGAAAGATCTGCTGGCCAAGGCGGCAAAGAAGATTCTCACCAAGGCACCCGTGAGAGCCCCGAGAACATAAAGATGCCCAGGTATCAGGGACAGGGCGGCACTACTGAAGGTCCACGGATATTCGCATCGTCTCCCTCTATTTTGTAGACCCTCCATCGTATGCGGATGGATCGTAGCTGGTGGCATCGGGGACCGTCCCTTGAACGTCATTGGCCGGTACATTGCCGGGTGTTGGCATCGCCTGGCTAATCGCTGGTGCCGAGGGATCATCCAGCGAGGACCCCTGTTGCGCGATGGGGGGAGCCGACTCGGCTGGCGCAGATGCTGGCTGGGTGGTGGTTGGACCCGTTGAACTGTCCGCCGGCACCGATGGAGCAGACGCTGTCGGCGCTTCCGCACTACCCACTGCCGACGAAGCGGCACTGGCTGACGAAGCGGCACTGGCCGACGAAGCGGCACTGGCCGACGAAGCGGCCACGGAACTAGCCGGTTCCGGGGACCCCGCTGCGGCGGCCTTCGGAGTCGCCGTCGCGGCGGCTATTGTTGTATCTTGCACCTGGTGGGAGCCACTCTGGTTTCGTCCTGTCTGCCGGGTTGTCCCCGCTTCGTCGTCCGTCGAACTCGTCCCTGGCGATGCGTCGTGCCGACCGAGGATACGGTCATCCACCTCTCCGTTGCGCTCTCCGCCCGCGGGTTGGCCTTTGTGCGTAATTGCGCTTCTTCCATCTCGTTGTGTGGGCGTTTTCACGGACACCGGTTTGTTGTCATCTCCCAACAGGGTCAACACGAGGACGACTGCGGGAAGGGCGAAAACCAGCAGTGCCGCAATGCCGAGGAACGAGCGGAGTTCGGCGCTCGCTGAGATCAGCCATCCTCCCTCAGTGTTCCACTCATCTTCGATCGCATCGCGGCTCTCGGCCCCCGTCGCGACGCCGGTGAGAGCAGGTAACTGCTCGGTCTCATCCTCCCAGGGTCCGTTTTGCGTCGATGCGTGTAGTTCCTCTCGAGATGCGACTCGAGGTTCGGGATCTTGGGGAAACCCTCTTCTGTCCAATTTTCCCTCCCCCTCATTGACTGCACGCGACTGTAGCAGGATAACCTCGAAGCTACATCCGCTGCATACATCAAATGAATGATTTTAGGGCGGACAGCAGCCATTATGTGAGAAGGGAGGTGTGATCGCAACCAGAAAACAAGCCTGTCAGGGCGTTTGCAACGGAAGGGTGTCCTTCGGCACTCGCGCAACAGATAACTCAGAAGCTCGCTACCCGTTCGCCATGCCCATGCAACGCCAAAGATACGCCACATGGCAGATGAGCACGCACCGCCAATCAGCCTCGTAGCTAGAAGCTGGCTCCGAAAGAGCCCGGTATCCAGACGAGGAGACCCGATGAGCGAGCAAGAAAACCTCAAC
>DASSJP010000346.1:0-2748 GCA_035691165.1 Rubrobacter sp. | reverse complement strand
GAGGGCAATTTCAGGGGCAACTCCATCGCGGGCGTCAGCGTGGCTGCGCACGAGGTCGGGCACGCGATTCAGGACGCGACAGGATATATTCCGATGAAGCTGCGCTCAGGGATCTTCCCGATCGTGAACGTCAGCAGCCAGTTCTGGCCGATGGCATTCATTATGGCCTTCTTCGTCGGGGGCGCGGCGAGCCCTCTCGGGTCGCTCCTGATCAACATAGCAGTCTTTCTGTTCCTCGGGGTGCTCCTGTTCCACGTGGTGACGCTGCCCGTGGAGATCAACGCCTCCACCCGCGCCTACGGGCTCCTGACCCGCTACGGGATTCTGTCGAGCACGGAGGCCGGCGGCACCAGGCGCGTTCTTACGGCAGCCGCCTTCACCTACATCGCTGCGGCCCTGACGGCGGTTCTTACCTTCCTCTACCTGCTCGCCGCAAGCAGGCAGTAGCAGAGTACTCTCGTTCTGACCACGAGGGCGGGGCTTCGGCCCCGCCCTCAAACTATGTCCTCAAACAGCGGACACTTCTCTAAACGGTCCGCAAGTTATGGTTCCCCTTGCCGGGCACAGGCCGCAGGAGAGTTGTAGAATACGCGCGTCATGGAAGAAGTTCGTCGCATAACGAAGCGCAGGCGGAGGCTGCGGACAGTGGGGGAGCCACATCCGTGGGAGCCAAGGCACATGCGCCTGGCCGCGACGCGCTTCGCCGAGTC
This sequence comes from Rubrobacter sp., assembly GCA_035691165.1. Lineage (GTDB taxonomy): Bacteria > Actinomycetota > Rubrobacteria > Rubrobacterales > Rubrobacteraceae > Rubrobacter_D. The sequence goes on along the minus strand of DASSJP010000346.1, from coordinate 2,038 downwards.
GGTAGGAGAGCCTGTGGAGCGGCGCAACGTGACTCTGGGGGTCATTCAGCACCTCTGGCGCTCGCCAGTACCGTTTATCGGGTTCTATCCGCCTGAAGGCGTGAAGGTTACGGAGCATCGTTTCTACACTCCCGCTCCCCCCAGGTCGGTGGACGACACGGATTACCTGGCAGGGGTCGAGGCCCACAAGAAGGCCTACGCGAAGGACCTGGAGAACGCCATGGTCCCGGCAGGGAGGCTGGCGGGATACTTCGAGGTCCCGACCGACGAGGGGTGGCGCATAACCCTCGACCTGGCGCAGGGACGCCTGGGGCTGGCCGATGCCTGGGGCATGAACTCCGAGAGGAGGGTGGTGGGGGACCTGGCGCCCTTCGTCTGGGCCTACCGCAACTGCGACTTCTGTATCGTCACCCTCTATGACAAGGACTTCGGCGCCCTGCGCGACGACCTTCTCTTCGTCGCCAAGCGCGTCGGCGTCGAGCTCAGATGGCGCAGGACCGCAGCCTGAGAGATCCGAACGGAGCCGGGGAAACCCCGTAAATCGAGAATAATAACTAGAACTTCGGGTACAATATGCGTGCTCGGAAAGTCTCGCCGGGCTTGCAGGAAGTTCCATTAGAGAGGTCGGATCACATGCTCACGAGCCACAGCACCGGGGGTTTTGCCACCACAAGCGCGCCGGAGGGGTTTGATCTCAATGACTTCGAGGAGGCGGGGCTGAGGACAGTAGAGAGGCGCTTCGATCCGAAGGACACGATCTTTACGCCCGGTGATCCCGACGATCAGCTCTACTTCCTGCTCTCGGGCACGGTGCGCCTGTACAAGATCTACGGCGAATACAAAGAGGCCACGACGGCGCTCCTGAGGGACGGCGGCGTCTTCGGAAAGCTCAACCTCGTCGAAGGACGCTGGCAGGACGTCTTCGCCGAAGCCCTTACCGAGGCACGCGTCGCGAGCATCCAGAAAGCTTCCATAGAGCGGGTCATAAAGAGCGACCCTGGCTTTGCCCTCAAGCTCTTCTCCTCCTTCTCCGAGCGGCTCAGGCAGTCCGACGAGGTGATAGAGAGCCTATTGCACAGGGAGGTCTCGACCCGTCTCGCGACGCTGCTCATCAACCTGGGCGAGCGTTTCGGCGAGAACAACGGGGCCGGCGTAGTAATAGACGTGCGCCTCACCCACCAGGACCTGGCGAACATGATCGCCTCCACGAGGGAGGCCGTCTCCAAAGTAATGAGCGAGTTGCAGCGCGAAGGCGTGATCGAGAGCCGCAACCGCAGGATCGTGATATTGAACGGGGACGCCCTGGCCGAGCACGCCTCGCAGATGTCCGGACTGAGCATCGACGGACAGGCCACGATCTAGCCGTCTTGTTGCCGCTGCTTTAGACGGCTTACTTCTTCGTAAAGGCCACGTGTCTGCCGGAAACTTTCCGGGGCCGGGGGCGTATACTCATCGTAGTATGGAGTACACATCCACTGTGACCATTGGTAGCTGGCGGGAGAGGCTCGGGAGCCTGTCGGTCCGGCGCGCGGAGCTGGACGACAACGAGCTCGTCACCCGCACGCTGTCGGGGGACTTGCGTTCCTATGAGGAGCTGGTGAGCCGCTACGAGCGCCTGGTCGGCCGCGTCGTCTACCCCTATGCGCGGCGTGAGATCTCCGTCGAGGACCTTGTGCAGGAGACGTTCCTGCGCGCCTACGACCGCCTGGAGACCTTCAACCCTGACTACCGTTTCAAGACGTGGCTGCTCGCTATCGCCAACAACCTGGGCGTTGATACCCTGAGGCGTCGGAGGGAGATAGTCGAGTTCAACCCTGAAGCGCACGCCCCCGTCTCGCGCAGCCCTGAAGCCGAGGCCGTAGACGCCGACCGTTCCAGGAGCGTCAGGGAGGCCATAGCGACCCTGCCCGAGATCTACGGCGTCCCTCTCATCCTCCGTTACACCGAGGGCCTCAGCTACGCCGAGATAGCCGAGGTACTTTCGATCACGATTCCCGCGGTTAAGAGCCGGTTGTTCCGGGCGCGGAACATGCTGGCC
>DASSJP010000345.1:0-3216 GCA_035691165.1 Rubrobacter sp. | reverse complement strand
TCCGCGCGCCGAACCTCGCCGCGAGCTTCCCGCCGACAACTGAGCCAAGCGAGGCGGCAAGGGCTCCGGTCGCGATGATCCAACCTGCCAGCGTCGCAACCCGAACGGGCTCATCCATCAGGGTAGAGAGGAAACCTGGCAACGCAGGCGCGGCGCTCATGATCGCGACCTGCACCACGAAGAGCGCGAGAAGGCTCGGCGCGAGCCTCCTGTGCGGCAGCGGACCATCAGCCTCCACGGACTCTTCGTCCTCAGCCTCTTCCTCCGCAGGCCGGTCCTCTCTGACCCAGACGGAGATCAAAACCGCGGACGCCGCGAGCAGCGCCGCAGTGACCCCGAACGAAGCCCTGATGCCAACGAGGTCGGCGAACACACCCCCGAAGAACGGTCCGGCCGCAGCGGCCACGAAGATGACCATCTGCAAGGTTCCAAGCCTGGCTCCCGCCCTAGCGGACGGCGCCGTCGCCGATACGAGCACCGTCGCCGCCGCAACGGTACCGGTCAGACATCCCTGCAAGGTCTTGAGCGCGAGTAGCTGCCACGGGCTTCCAACGAGCCCCATCAGCCCGACGACGATAGACCCTGCGACCGTCGCCCTGAGGAGCATCGGCTTGAGCCCGACCCGATCACCGAGCCTGCCCCAGAGCGGCGCGGCAAGCGCCATCGTCACGGCTGTGGAGCTGTTTATGACCCCGGCCCACGCCGCCGCGCTCCCCGCGTCGTCCACGCCGAGCGCCTGGACGTAGATCGGGGTGAAGGGCAATACGAACGTGAACCCCATCGTCGCGGCGAGCTGCGAGACGAGAAGCACAATGAACGACAGCCTACCGTTCACCTGCAACCTCTTCATTCGCCGCCCCCTCCCGCAAGGTAGCAGACACCTGGGACGGCGAGATCTCCTCTGATAGATGTGCCTCTGTACCAGGCCGCCGCAGCGGACGGCCCTATAACTCTATGTAGCGTAATTCTCCTTCCCGGATACTCCGGGGCTCGTGAGCCGCGGCGAACGCCGCAAAATAGTCGCAGCCCTAGCGGCCGCACAAATCAGGGAGGCTACGGGGGCTCTCAACCCAGCGCCCGATATCCTCCCGCACATTCTCAAAAACTCTCACTCCGGATCTGTCTCTCAAAACCTTCGCTACCAAGTGTAGCAAACACCCCACCGCAAATCCGACTTTGTAACGTCCGCAAGCGTCGAAGTGGTGAAAGAAGTCACGTCCTGAGCGGGGCATGAATCTCATGCGGCCAAAGTGGGTATTGTCCCACCGCGAAATCCGGCAGCCAAAGTTGCGAAAAGGGTCTGGGGAAAACGAGGCCGAGGGATTATGCTCGATACCGTCCGCAGGGTTTCGGAAGACCGAAAGGAAGTCACGATCGCAGGTCAAGGGGCGGATGTGAACCCGGTGTTCACGGTCGGGCATTCCAACCATTCGGCGGAAAGGTTCACCGGCCTGTTGCGAAGGCATGGGATAGAGACGGTCGCGGACGTCCGCTCGCACCCGTACTCCAGGCACGTGCCGCACTTCAACGCCCGGTCTCTGGAGGAGATCCTGTCGAATGACGGCATCGGGCACCTCTTCTTCGGCGGGGAACTCGGTGGAAGGCCCGAAGGAGAGAATTTCTACGACAGTGACGGACGGGTAGATTACGCGCTCGTCGGGCGTTCCCTATCGTTCCAAGACGGTATAACTAGGCTGGAACAAGAGATCAGGACCCGCACGGTCGCCCTGCTCTGTAGCGAGGAAGATCCCGCGCGTTGCCACCGCAGGCTGCTTGTCGGGCGGGCTCTGGAGGAGCTAGGGTTCACGCTGCGCCACATCCGGGGCGACGGTAGCATTCAGATAGAGGGTGAGACGGACGGCGGCCAGCCGGTCCTGTTCCCTGAGACGGAGGCGAGACCACGGAAGTCTATACGATCGGCTTCACGAAGAAGACGGCGTCCGAGTTCTTCGGGACACTGAAGGACGCCGGCATCGGGCGACTCCTCGACGTGCGGCTGAACAACACGTCCAGGCTCGCCGGGTTCGCCCGCCAGGCCGACCTCCCTTTCTTCCTGAAGGAACTGTGTGGCGCAGAGTACGTCTACGAACCACGGCTCGCCCCAACCCGCGAGCTCCTCGATGCGTACAGGCAAGGAGGGGTATGGCCTGACTACGAGAGGGTGTTCCTCGAACTCATGCAGGAGCGCCGGGTCGAGGAGACGCTGGACAGGAACCTCTTTGTCGTTCCCACGGTATTGCTTTGCAGCGAGGCCAGGCCAGAGCATTGCCACAGGCGTCTGGTCCTTGAGTACCTGGACCGGAAATGGGGCGGCATCCGGGCCGTCCACCTGTAGGGACTTTGCAGATACTCGTAAATCACCTGACGCGGATGCAGCCAGGCTACTTCTGCGTGGCCGGCGTGGACGTTGGTACGGCGCGCCACGTCCGCCCTGTACTCAGGCGCGGCAGGCTCGCCACCGATCTCCTCCGTCCCAACGGCGGCCCCTTCGACATAGGGTCGGTCGTTGACCTCGGGCCGACGACCCGCGCAGGTCATCCCCCTGAGCTGGAAGACTACCGCTTCGACCCATCGAAGGCGAGGTGGTTCTTCGACGAGAACCCTGACGATTTCTGGGAGCTTCTCGACGGGATGGCGCGGGAGAACCTCGAGGAGATCTTCGGCCCCGAGCTCGAGCTGTGGGACGAGAGCGGCACCGTCGAAGTCGGGGAGGGCAAAGCCTCGCTGGGCTGCCTGAGACCGGAGGAGCAACCGTGGTTGTACGTGGACCATCGCGGCACGGTCCGGCTGGTCCTCGACTACCTGATGCCCTCCGTGGACCTGTCGGTAAACGACCTGAGGCTATACGAGAAGGATCACAGGACACCCCGCCGGGATCTCGTCTCCAGCATACAAGGCCGCCTCGCAGCAGGCGTCGAGGTGATTCTAAGCGTCGGCCTGACGCGGCCCTGGCGCAAGCGTGGCGATACCGACGAGCTGCACTGGTTGCAGGTCAACAACATCCACCTCAAAGACGCCCCGCTGTGGGGATTGAAGGACGAAAGATAGATGAGCCGGCCCATCCAGACCCGCTTATTCAGCGACGCGCACAATACATGATGGGTTCGAAAGGAGCTTCTGCGCTATCGGGTTGGCTTCAAATCATCCTTCCGGACAGGCTTTTGAGTAATCTCCACCTTTGTACCCGTTATGGAGGCGAGGTGTCGTACGACTTCC
>DASSJP010000344.1:0-2000 GCA_035691165.1 Rubrobacter sp. | reverse complement strand
AAGGCTCCTTTCGAGCCGTTGCTGCAGGGCTTCTACCACGTACCGAATACGCAGCAGGACCCCGAGGGGGCGGCTGACGCAATCGAGGAGGCCATAGAGTTCGGGCCGCCCGAGACGGTGGCGGCGGTCATCCTCGAGCCTGTGCAGAACGCGGGCGGGTGCCTCGTTCCGCCCCCTGACTACTGGAAGCGGGTGCGTGAGATCTGCGACCGGCACGGCGTACTGCTTGTCTCGGACGCGGTGATCTGCGCCTTCGGCCGACTCGGCGAGTGGTTCGGCATCGAGCGCTTCGACGTAGTGCCCGACATGACTAGCTTCGCCAAGGGTGTGACTTCGGGCTATTTGCCGATGGGCGGGGTCGTTGTTAACGAGAAGATAAGCAGCACCTTGAAGAGCAAAGCCCCGATGTTCATGCACGGCTCGACCTTCGGGGGGCATCCCGTCTCAAGCGCGGTCGCCATCGAGAACATAAACATCATCGAGCGCGAGGGGCTGCTCCAGAACGTCCACGACCTCGAAGGACACTTCGGCGACGAGCTAAGGCGTATGGCCGCGGACCATCCCATCGTCAAGGAGGTCAGGGGGATGGGCTTCTTCTGGGCAGTGGAGATCAACCCCGAGCGGGCCGACGGGACACCGCTCGAAGGCGACGAGTACGAGAAGTACTTCAAGGGCGTCGTCTCCAGGAAGCTGCTCGAAGGCGGCCTCATCTGCCGCTTCGACGACAAGGAAGACCCTGTCATCCAGTTCTCCCCGGCGCTCGTAACGGACAAAGAGACCATCTCGAAGATAGCAGGTATCACCGATGATGCCCTCACGGAACTCGAACGACAGCTAGGCTACCGGAGCTAGAGGAACAAATATTGACCCGGGCCGTCGATACAAGGGCGAGCATCCGCTCCGAAGGCAAGGATTACCGTTCGTACAGCTTCTGGCTCGAGACGGCCGGGGAGGAACTCGTCCCGAGACCTTCGCTGCCAGGTCCGATGGAGGCCGACGTGGCCATCCTTGGGGCCGGCTTCACTGGTCTGTGGACGGCCTACTATCTGCTCAGGCAGGAGCCTTCATTGAAAGTCGTGGTGCTCGAGGCGGAGATAGCAGGCTTCGGGGCATCGGGGCGCAACGGCGCCTGGTGCACCTCGGCATTTCCCGTCAGTCCAGGAGAGCTCCAGCGGCGCTTCGGAAGAGACGCTGCGCGGGATCTCTTGCTGGAGATGCGGGGAGCGGTCGATGAGGTCGGTAAAGTCGCCGCTGACGAGGAGATCGACGCCCGGTACTTCCGCGGCGGACAGCTCCGCGTCGCGCGCGGAGAACACCAGCTGCCGAGCATAGAGGAAGCCTACGAATCGCTTCGTAAGTTGGGTATTGAAGAGGATCTCCGGTTGCTCGACGCCGAGGAGACAACCGGGCGAATCAGGATCACAGGCGCAAGAGGCGCGCTGTACAATCCGCATTGCGCGACCATCCACCCGGCGCGGCTCGTGCGCGGGCTCGCGAGGGCCGTCGAGCGGCTCGGCGGTGAGATCTTCGAGCAGACGACCGTCGCGGACTACGAAAGTGGCAAAGACCCGAGGCTCGTGACAGACTCGGGCGAGGTGCGCGCGAGCACGGTCGTGCTCGCGGGGGAAGCCTATCTGGCGCGGCTCCGAAAGCTGCGCCGCCAGGTGTTGCCCATCTACTCTCTCATCGTTCTCACCGAGCCACTCTCCGAGGAGCGGTGGGCTGAGATCGGCTGGGAGGGCCGCGAGTGCGTGGCGTCCCACCGCTACACCGTGGACTACCTCTCGCGTACGGCCGACGGGCGCATACTCTTCGGGGGACGTGGCGCGCCCTACCATTACGGGTCGCGCATCGAGGACGAGTACGACCGCCACGATGCCACGCACGAGATGCTGCGCCGTACGGCGAAAGAGTGGTTCCCGGCCATCGAAGACGCGCGTTTCACCCACGCCTGGGGGGGACCGCTGGCCATGCCCCGCGACTGGATGCCAACCATGTCC
>DASSJP010000343.1:0-2049 GCA_035691165.1 Rubrobacter sp. | reverse complement strand
CGAGAATCCACGGCGAAGAACGCATCCGTTATGCTCTCCAGAATGTTGGTGATGCGCTCGTTGGACTTCTGCAGCTCCTCCTCGGCCCGCTTGCGCTCGGTTATATCAATTATGAATTCCACGCCCTCTTCTTCATCGAGTCGCGTCGCGGCGAACAAAGCACACCAGAGTGAGCCGTCCTTGCGGATGTATTCCTTCTCGTAAGGGATAGTGCGTCCAGTTGATCTAAACTCCTCGATGGCTTTCAGGGAGTGCGGCATCCACTCCGGGGGCGTCATTTCGTCCCACCGCACCAATCCCTCCACCAAATCCTCACGGCTGTAGCCGCTCATTCGCAGAAAAGCGTCGTTGGCGTCGGTGATGCTGCCGTCGGTCTTGAAAAAGATGACGCCAACCGTTTCGATCTCGATCGCTCGTTGCAGACGCCCTTCGGACTCGCGCAGTTTTTCTTCCGCCCGTTTGCGCTCGCTGACGTCAATCGAGGCGCCATGCGCACGCAGGGCCTTACCCGATGCGTCCCTGATCACTCCTCCGCGCGAATACAGCCAGCGTTCCCTCCCGTCCTTCAGCGTGATCCTGAACTCCAGGTCGAAGGGCGCGTCGTTCTCAATCGAGGCGGCCAGAGCAGACGCCATTAAGGTCCTATCTTCGGGAACGATCGATTCCCGCCATTGAGGACCCGGCACAGTCGTCTGGTCATGGGAGAAGCCCATCAGCTCCGCCATCTTGGGCGACACCAGACACTCCTCTGTCCGGAGATCCAGATCCCAGGTTCCGATCCGGCCAGCTTCGGCAGCGAAGCGGTGGAACTCTTCGCTTTTGCGTAGTGCCTCCTGACTTTCGCGCAGCTCCGCTTCTACCCGTTTGCGTTCGGTGATGTTGCGGGAGGCGGCAATTATTTCGAGCACCTCGTCCGTTTCCGGCTCCCGAACCCCACGGCTGGTCGTCTCGAACCAGATGTAGGAGCCGTCTTTGCGTCGGATGCGATAACTGACCGTGTGAACGTCGGGGTGTTGCAATAGCACCGAATGTGTGCTTCTTATCTGCTCCAGGTCTTCAGGGTGGGAGAACTCGTACGAGGAGTGCCCGACGAGCTCTTCGGGCTCGTAGCCGAGCAACGTACGGCAGGCGGGCGAGGCGTAAGTGTACACACCCTCGGGCGTATGCTTTGAGATCAAGTCACTGGAGTTCTCGGCCAGCAGCCGGTAGAGTTTCTCGCTCTCCTGCAAAAGTTGCCTTGTTTGGCTGCCATTGCTTTCCGGCGTCATACAAACCGTCCTTCGCTCTCTACCCCTATGCTCATTTTAGTCGGTGACCAGTCTGCAGGCTAGAAATCCGTCCCTAGTTAAGTCGGGAAGCTGCCAGTGCAACCCAATGGACAAGATCATGCGTAGTGGCTTAAGGCTGACTGGAGCCGATGCAATGAAATTGGACCACACAGGCTGCCAGAGACGGATGTCTCCGCTGAGGAAAGTGAGGAGCATCTATCTAATCAAACGTCGTTTACAGTCCGTATGAGGGGTCCTCATACCATTGACTCGCGCTGTCTTTCCGGAGGTGTTGCAGAGTCCTATATTTTGTGCCATTAATTCCGATTGAAGCAGCCAAGCGTAGTAGATGGGAAAGATTAGTAAGCTAACAGGGAGAGGAGGTAACCAGATGGTTCCTCCGAGTGACGAAGATCGGGTAATTCGGAACGCTCAACAAGCTGTCTCGGAACTCCGCGATCTCACGTCCCGCATTCCATCTTCCGTCGAGTTAATCCTGATGCGGAACTCGGGTCCGGCAGAACACTTGCGAGCCGCGTTGACAGAGGTAGGCAAGACCTACCGGGCTGTAGACAAGGCTATTCAGCGCTTCTTCACCGCAGGCATGAAACAAGGACCCATAGATCCCCAGCCTTTTGTCGAGTGGGAGGGAGGCACCCTGGAGACCGAGATCGACAGGGGTCTCGGGCACTGCCATTTGATTCGTGTCCACTATTATGCTGAGCCGGACGGGCTTCGGCATTGGATCTCAGATAACAGCCCAGAGGAGCTGCAACAAGGC
>DASSJP010000342.1:0-3078 GCA_035691165.1 Rubrobacter sp. | reverse complement strand
CTCGGTGGCACGCTGGAGGTGGACGAGGAGGCCGCGCGTAAGGCTGTCGGAACTATCGTGGAGCAGCTCGGGATGGGCGTCGAGGAGGCCGCCGAGGCCATACTGGAGATCGTCAACGAAAACATGCACGCCGCGCTGCGGGTCGTCAGCGTCGAGCGCGGGCACGACCCCAGGAACTTCGGGCTCGTCGCTTTTGGTGGGGCCGGCCCCATGCACGCCAACTCTCTGGGGCGTTTGATCCGGTCCCGCTCCGTAATCGTGCCGCCGACGCCAGGCGTTATGAGCGCGTTCGGCTTCCTTACCTCTGACATCCAGAACGAGTTCCCGGAGACATATCTGCGCGTAGCCGAGGAGACGCCGGCTCCCGAGCTGAAAGAGACTATCGATGGGCTCATCGCGCAGGCGGACGAATGGCTCGACGGCGAGGATGTGGAGGAAGATAAGAAGCAGTTCGACCTCTTCGCCGACTGCCGCTACTACCTGCAGAACATCCAGATACCCTGCCGCTTCGAGCTTGAGGAACTGGAGGACGGCGACAGCTCCTTCCTGCGCGAGCGGTTCGAGGAGGCCCATCGCCAGCGCTACAACTTCGACCTGCTCGACTCTCCGCTGGAAATCGCGACGGTACGCGTTGTGGGGAGGGGCACGATCAAGGGCGTTAGCCTACTTGAGAGTGAGGACAGGTCAGGAGAGGAAGCCTCGGCCACGCGCAACGAGCAGGTGTACTTCGACGGCGGATGGATGGAGACTCCGATCTACGACCGCGGCAAGCTGAGGCCGGGGAACGCGGTCGCGGGTCCCGCCATCGTGGTGCAGGACGACACCACGACGGTCATAGAGCCAGGATTCAGGGGCGCTGTTGACCGTTTCGGGAACATCCTGATCGAGGAGGCATAGAGAGATGGTGCTGCACGAGCAGCCGGATTTTGTCCGGGAGCACGACATAGACCACGTTACCCTCGATATCATCGAGAACGCCCTGAAGAACATCCGCCACGAGATGGACAGGGTGCTCGTCACGACCGCCGTCAGCCCCGTTATCCGCGAGCAGGCCGACGAGTTCCCACTGATAGCGGACCGCAAGGGCAGGATGGTCGTCGGACAGTTCGGGAGCCCCGTTGACACCGTGCTGGAGAACTCCCCGTACACCGTCGATGATCTCAAGGACGGTGACGTCATCGCCCTAAACGACCCATACATGATGGAGGGGAGCACATCTCATCTTCCCGACATCCTGCTGGTGCGTCCGATCTTCTACGATGATGGCGAATGCCCCGACCACATCGGCTACGCCTTGCAGTGGGGCAACCTAATGGACGTCGGAGGTTCGACCGCGGGATCCATCCCCATAGACGCGCGTTCGATCTTCGAGGAGGGCGTCAGACTGCCGCCAGTGAAGCTCTACGACGGCGGCAGGCTGAACGAGGAGGTCCTGCGCTTTTTCTGCCACAACTCCCGCACCCCGCGCGAGACCCGCGCCGACGTAATGGCGATAGCCGCTGGGACGGCGGCAGGTGCGCAACGCGTAAAGGACATCTGCGAGCGATTCGGCAAGGACACCTACCTTGAGGCTTGCGACGCGCTCCTCGCAAGGACGCGCACCAGCATCATTGGTCTCATCCGGCAGCTCATCCCCGAGGGCGAGCGATTCGAGTTCGAGGATTACACTGACGATGACGGGCTCGGCAACGGTCCCATCAAGCTCAAGCTGGCGATGTGGCGCGAAGGTGACTCACTCCACCTCGACTGGAGCGGCACCGATGATCAGGTGCCCGGTCCGGTCAACTTCCTCCTCAACAAAGAGATGTTTCAGATGTTCGCCGGAGTGTTCCTGATCTCCGCCGTGGACCCCACGATTCTGTTCAACGACGGCTACGCGGACATTATCAAGGTCAACATTCCGGACGGCAGTGTCCTTCGCCCGAAGGAGCCGGCGCCCTTGAGCAACCGCCTCGTCGTCATGGCGAGGCAGTTCGACGTCCTCGGTGCCGTCTACGCCAAGGCCATAGGCTTCCACGTCTCGGGCTCATACGGGACGAGCCCTAACTTCGTCTACTCTGGAGTCAAGGAGCACGGCGAGCCGTTCCAGACTATGGAGATCCTGTACGGAGGCATACCGGCCATTCCCGGCAAGGACGGCCTGGACGGACATTCGTGGTGGCCCGAGTTCCTGGCCGTCCCCGCCGAGTACATGGAGACGTACTACCCGATGATCGTGGAGGAGTATTCTGCACGCAAGGACTCCTGCGGCGCGGGCCAGTTCCGCGGCGGTTGCGGCATAAAGAAGGTCTACCGCTTCCTGGCCGACGGCAACATCACTTACCAGGATGACCGTCATCACACATACCCCTACGGCGTGGCCGGCGGCAAGCCAGGCGCCGCGTCGAAGAAGACGCTCGTCAGGGCGAACGGCGATGAGGTCGAGATGCCGTCCAAGGTACGCGACGTGCCAGTCTTCGAGGGCGACCGGCTCGTCTTCGAGACGGCAGGCGCGGGCGGAGTCGGAGACCCTCTGGAACGCGACCCCGAGGCCGTCGCCAAGGATGTCCGCTGGAACCTCATAAGCCCCGAGGCCGCTGCGAGCGTCTACGGTGTCGTGATCCGCGACGACGGCTCCGTTGACGCGGAGGAGACGCAGTCGAGGCGCGAGGAGATAAAGAGCAGCCGCGGGAAGTTGCTGGACTTCGATCATGGGGATTTGCCTCCGCTGGATGAGCAGCGGCGTATGATCGCCGAGACCCGCCGCAAGTTCAACGAGTGGCTCTCCGGCGAGCTCGGCGCGGCGCGGAGCAACGGGAGGTAGCGCCTTGGCGCACATACAAGGTTTCGGAGGGCGCGGCGGCTTCGGCCGCCGTCCCGCACTCGCCGTCATAGACATGACCCTGGGTTTCACCGATCCGGAGTCGCCGCTGGCCTGTGACCTGGAGGGCCCGATCTCGGAGATTGAAAAACTCCTCGAAGCCGCCCGGAAGGCGGAAATTCCAATAGTCTTCACCACCGTCGCCTACCGGGAATCAGATAAGCTAACCGCTGCTGCTTTTATAGACAAGGTGCCCGCTCTCCTCACCCTCGAAGCTG
>DASSJP010000341.1:0-3003 GCA_035691165.1 Rubrobacter sp. | reverse complement strand
ATGTTTCTCCCTCATCGGCACAGCAGGGATGCGCCATACCGACGACATTTGGGAGGTGGGGTCTGTGCTGTTGATGAGGTCGTAGTTGAAGGTATGGCGGGACCCACGACTCTTGCTCGCCCAAAGAAGCGTCTCGTGAGCGTGGGCCCACGCAAACTGGGACAACGCCGAACGTGACATTTCGCGCCCGCCTCGACTCCGAAGGCGTGACGACCGTGCAGCTCATCACATAGTGTGTGATGAGGGCAACCAACGAGACGAATGTTTAGGGTAGGTTCAGGTCCTTAGACCACGTCAACGATTGTGGCAACACTTGCGACAAGTGTAACTAACTTGTAATATTGACTCCTGCCAGTAGGCCTATGCAGAAGAGGTGATCGGGTCCGTTCGCCGCCCGATGTGTAAGGAGGATGCGTCTTGGGACCGTAGTCGACTCAGGTTCGGACTGTTCTCGATCGGTTACATAATAAGGAGACACGTGTCAAATGAGGCGATCGAAGCGCACCTCCACACGGATACTCTTCGCACTAGCCATCATGCTGATGCTGCTCGCCGTCTCGACGCTGCCGGGAGTCGCGCGTGATAGGCCGTTCAGCACCTCCAAGCTCATCGCCATGAAATGGGCCCCTTTGCGCCACGATGTGGGTATCTCGAAAGCCTCAGCAGGCATGACCGGCGGCCAGTTCTCGAAGGTGCAGATCGAGCGCTTCCGCTGCGAGAGCGCTGGTAACCCGGCCACAGCGGTCGATATGAGCTGCAATACGACCAGGTACGGGCAGGACTGGGCGCCGGATAACGAGATCGCAATTGCCGTAGACCCGGAAGATCCGGACCACCTTGTAGCAGGGTCGAACGACTACTACTATCGCTTCAACAACTCTACGGGTGCGAGGCAGGCGATCGTGCCGACCGGCTTCTTCACTTCGTTTGATGGCGGAGCGAGTTGGATAGACGGACAGATCCCGATGCGGAGCGGTAATGGTGCTGGCGACCCCTCGCCGGCGTTCGACCGCAAGCACGACGTCGCCATCATGGCCCAACTCGAGAACGTCGCGGGCCTTGGCGGCCCCAATGTATCACAGGGCGACGTATCCGTGAGCCGCTCCACGGACGGTGGCGTCAACTGGAGCGAGCCGATCGCCGTGATGCACGGTACGGGCAGCGGGATCGGCCCGGCCAACAGGGCGGTGTTCTTCGACAAGGAATGGCTGACGGTCGACAACAACCCCGCCTCGCCTTTCTACGGACGCGCGTACCTCACGAGCAGCCGCTTCCTGAACACGCTCCACGGCGCCTACGCCGAATCACCGATCTGGTTGAGCTACTCGGACGACGGTGGCAAGACCTGGACGAAGCCAAGGGAGATCTCTGGATCGCATCCCAGCTGCACTTTTCAGGAGACAGGCGACGGTAACGATTGCGATGAGGACCAGGACTCCATACCCGAAGTGGCGCCTAACGGAGACCTCTACATCCACTTCATGAACAATCAGAATGAGGACGAGTGGGAGGTGGCGTCAGACTTCGATTCTCAGATCATGGTGATCAAGTCAACGGACGGCGGAGATACTTTCGGGGATCCCGTACCTGCAGTTCAACTTGAGGACGGCCTGAGCGACATGCCCTACTCGGTGATCGGTCGGCAGACCGTCTGGGGCCACCAGATCCGTTGGAGCTCGTGGGGCAACATCTCCGTCAACCCGACTAACCCAAACGACATCACCATAGTCTGGTCGGATCGAGGCACGCCGAACCCGAACGCGACTCCGGGCTGTTTCGACGATGCGCCCGGCTCCGCCCCCGACTACGATCCTTGTAAGGCCGGACCCGGGTCGGACCTTGACGTCTACATGGTGCGCTCGCTGGACGGTGGGACAACCTGGAGTCCGCGCGAGACACTGGAGCACCAGCCTGGACCGGCGTGGTTCCCGTGGTCCGACCACACATCGGACGGTACGCTCGCCGTGGCTTGGGATCAGGACACAACCGAAGCTCCCGCAGATACGTTTGAACATGTGCTGAAGGTTGGAGCGAACGATTCGGTCTCGCTTGGACCGGTGGAGCATCCTGACGTATCGGTGACGCACTGGGCGGGCCAGTACGTGCCCCAGCCCGACTGGCCGGCCATCTGTGGACCGGCCGGGTACACGGATCCTCCCGTGACGAACGCCGAAGGTAAGGACTGTAATGTCTTCCACGGCGACTACACGGGACTGGCGACAGGTTCGGACGGTAGCATCAACGTCGTGTGGACGGGTCTGAATCGATTGGCTGTCTCACCACAGGTCGACTTCTACACTGGTGACCGGCATGACGGCTACGCCCAGGACGCGATGTTCGCAAAGCGATAACGACTGCCGTAGGCTGGCCATAGCATTTTCGGGTGGGGGACGCGCAACGTCCCCCACCGTTCTTTCTGGCGAACACACCTTGGAGATTTCAGTGTCTTATAGTTTCGATGCAAGAGCAGGCACTTCGTACCTTCTCTCGGCGATGCCAGAAGGCTTTCCAACGACTGGACGCCCCTGCACTGGCACTCGTGTTGCTTATCGGCAGAGCCATTCCTCGCGTGCGTGCTTGCTGTGCCGCGAGAGGCCGAACCGGTGCGATTGGAGGGACAATCATCCAAGGTTTGATGAGGAAGCCCAGGCCCTGAACCCATGCCCACCGGGAATAGAGTAGGACGTGCGAGAGCAACGCCCACGCAACAAGCGAACCTAGCTCCATCATTCGTCGCTCAGAATAAGAGCCTCGCCTCCCATGTCCGCCTCTACCCAGATGGCAACCTGAGGGTGCAATTCGTCGCATAGAAGCCGCGAAACTAGCGAGAAGGCGGAGACTGTCTCTGGCTCCTTCGTCCCAGCTCCAGCAGCGCGCGTCGCGCTTCTCGTGACGATGCCTGCCACCCCCCGTGTTCCCGCACCTGAGGCAGCGGGCAGCGTATCCGCCCTCCGTCGGCTCGAACACCATGGGTGCAATGTGGCCGCACCGCTCGGGTGCTAC
>DASSJP010000340.1:0-2968 GCA_035691165.1 Rubrobacter sp. | reverse complement strand
GCCGGTGATACGGGGAGGCCGAGATGTTGAGTAGCACGCTCGCCCCTCCGAGAGCCTGTTCGCGGGCTGGACCACCCGGATACCAGATGTCCTCGCACACGCTCACCCCCACGAGGGCGCCGCCGAGCTCGACTATGGAGGCTCCCGAACCCTCGCGGAAGTAGCGGTTCTCGTCGAAGACGCTGTAGTTCGGCAGGTAGCGCTTATGGTAGCGGTGCAGCACCTCGCCGCCGGACAGAACGGCGCAGGCGTTGTACAGGTCGGCGTCCAGGTCCACGAAGCCGGCGGCGGCGACCACGCCCTCGGGCACCTTCCCTGCGAACTCGTGGAGCGCCATAATGTTCTCCTCGATAAAGCTGGGGCGCATCAGGAGGTCCTCGGGCGGGTAGCCCGGGATGGTCAGCTCGGGATAGGCGACGAGCTCCGCGCCGGCGGCTATCGCCTGCTGCAGGGTGTCGGACATCTTCTCGACGTTCCCCCAGATATCTCCGACGGTGGTGTTGATCTGGGCCAGCGCAACCCTCATGCGCTTAATATAGCGCGCCGGGCAGGTTCGTGCCGACCGACGCTCGTGTAGAGTATCGTGGGTTAACGAAGCGGGAAGGAGTTCGTTCTTGGCACGCAACCAGTCGCGGAGAGAGGAGGTCAGGGACCACGCCGAAGGCGCGGCCAGGCAGGCCAGCCCGTGGGTCGAGCGGCTGGCGCGTCTCGGGTACGTCGCGAAAGGGGTCGTCTACGCGGTGATCGGGTTCCTGGCTTTGCGCGAGGCCCTCGGCGCCGGTGGTCAGACTATGGACCCGACCGGGGCGATGCAGAGCATAGGGACGCAGCCGTTCGGAGGGGTCATGCTCGCCCTCCTCGCAATCGGTCTCGCTTGCTACGCGCTGTGGAAGGTGGTTCAGGGGATAATGGACCCTGACGGCAAAGGCTCGGACGCCCACGGAATCGTGCGGCGAGTCGCCTACGTGGGGAGCGGTATGATCCACGGCACCCTCGCATATACCGCGGCGCAGTCCATACTCGGCGCCGAAGACAGCTCGGAGGACGCCGCTGCGGCGAGCGCCATGGCCTTCCAGCCGCCGATCGGCCAGATACTGGTCGGTCTGGTGGGGCTGGCAGTGATCGTGGTCGGTCTCTACCAGCTCTACGCCGCCTACGACGCGAAGTTTCGCGCAGACCTGAGACTGGGACAGATGGGCGAAGGGGAGGAACGCTGGGTCATCTATGTCGGACGCGTCGGGACCGCAGCCCGCGCCATCGCCATCGGCGTGACCGGGGCCTTCCTCGTCCTGGCCGCTTACCAGTCGGACCCGAGCGAGACCCGAGGTCTCGGCGCCGCGCTCGAAACAGTCCAGCACCAACCCTTCGGCTCGTATATGCTCGGCACCATCGCCGCAGGACTCCTCATCTACGGCGCTTTCATGTTCGCGATCGCCCGCTACCGTCGCATATACCCGGCATAGACGACCTTCGGATAGAATCCTGCGCGATGTCTGCCACAAAGCGCACCCCCGCGAACGCAGGAGCCCTGGCCGCAGGCCTCCTCGTAGACGCCTGCCGGCCATACCCCGACAGCCCCTTGCGGCTCGAGGTGGTCAGGGATCTGGCGCTGGATCTCGAACGCCGGCTCGAAGGGCTCGCCGACCAGTCCTCAGACGATGCCGACTCCCAGATCGAAGCCGCACTGGCGTGTGCCGACCTGGCTACCCTCGCAGCCTGCAACCTCGCGGTCGTCAGCGACAGGCCGCTCGCGACGGCGTCGGTACACCTGGCAGC
Source organism: Rubrobacter sp. (assembly GCA_035691165.1). Lineage (GTDB taxonomy): Bacteria > Actinomycetota > Rubrobacteria > Rubrobacterales > Rubrobacteraceae > Rubrobacter_D. The sequence goes on along the minus strand of DASSJP010000340.1, from coordinate 1,192 downwards.
CGGTGCCACCCGAGCCCTGATCTCCCTCGCAGAATCGATGACCTCAGCCCTGGACGAAACGCGCGCCGAGAACACCCTGAGAGACGCGCGTAGCGCGGGCTGGCGGGCTGATTTGGCGGTCAAGCAGATCGAAGACCCACAAAGCTAGAAGACGCGGCCTGGCTCCTCTCCGGCGAGGATGAGGCGGGCAGCCCCGGCCACCCTGCGGAGGTAGTCGTCGCTGTTCGGGACGAGGTCCGAGGGGTATATCCGCGTGGCGACCGTTCTTCCACCAGCATACTCCGTCGCCGGGACGCTCTCACCGTTGCCGAGTGCCTCCGCAAGATCCAACCTTACCCTGATGACCGCATCTACCTCCTCGACCTGGAGCCGCATCCGCTCCGGGGGAGTGGTATCTACCAGGAGGAACACGTCGTGGAACTCGCGGTCGAACCCGCCGGGTATCTCTTGCTCGGCGCGGCGGGTCCCGAGCGGGATGAGCCTCTCGGGCTCGACCTTCAAGCCCAGCTCCTCCTCGACCTCGCGCAGCCCATCAAGGGGCTTTTCCCCTGCGGTGAGATGTCCTGCGGCGGTTATGTCCAGCCGGCCCGGCCACGTGTCTTTCGTAGCAGAGCGGCGCTGGATGAGCAGGTAGGGCTCACCAGCGGCGTCCGTGCCGCAGATCCAACAGTGAAAACCCCGGTGCCATAGCCCCCTGCGGTGCGCCTCGCTCTTCGGGACGACCTCCCCTATGGGCCTTCCGGTTTCGTCCAGGATGTCGAGCAGCTCCTCCACATGGAGAAGGGTAGCATGTCAGCACGCTCCGGCTAGCGCCTTCGCTTGTCAGCTATGTGTGGTGAAGGGCGCGTGCGATTGAGAGAATGCGGGAGGTTGACATGCCCTTTTGGGCGTAAGGTTCGACCAGGACAAGCTGAAATGCTGACAAGCCGTCCAGCGAAGCCGGGCGGCGTGCCGAGAAGCTGAACAAAAGGGGGCGCGTTGACCACGGTCGTGATAACCAGCTTTTTCGAGGAAGAGTACGTACGTCGCATAAGGGAGGTGGACGGGCGGTTGCGGGTGCTCTACAACGAGGATCTCGTCCCGCCGCCGCGTTGGCCAGGGGACCACGCTGGGCCTGAAGGGTGGAGGCGAACGCCTGAAGGCGAGGATGAGTTTCTGGCGATGCTCGGAGAGGCTGAGGTCCTCTACGACT
>DASSJP010000339.1:0-2943 GCA_035691165.1 Rubrobacter sp. | reverse complement strand
CCTCGGTCTTTTCGCGCCGCTGTCGCTGTGACTGTGGCCCTCCCGCCGCTCCGCCACCGTTTTTTAGTTTCATGGGAGCTAGTGGACCCACGTCGGCCGGACGGTGCGTCACCGCTCGGCGGCCGCCAAGAGAACGGGCGCCTTGACACCCGCTCCACCTCGCGGCACTCGACTAGCCACCCCTACGACTCCCCCCGCGCAGCCCTTCGGCCCGGCCCTTCGACCAGGCCTACTGTGGCGCCACTGCCCAGGGTTGGGCCGGCTCGCCGGCCCGCGCAGGTCGGCGCGGATCGCCACTGCAGTTCAGTCGGATCAATCCTCGGATCCTCCTAGCTGCCCACCGTCGCCGTCCTCACCGCCGCCGTCCATGGCCATGTCTGACCAGGACGGCTTGGGCTCGGACGGGTTCGAGTCGTCGGAGGCGCCCTCCCAGAGCGCGGAATACACGTTCCGGCCCCTGGGCGCGCCCTTAGAGGCTTTCTCGCTTGTGCTGGCCAGCTTGCGTTGTGATCGCCTCGGCCGGAGGACCGCGGCCTGAGAGTCTTTTGCCGCCGGTGGCGCTGGAGCCTCGGCGGCCGGGACAGTCGGTGCGGGCTCGGCCGCGCTTGAGGTCGAAGAATGGGAAGAGGGCGCCGGAGAGACAGCTCTTGGCGGCGGCGGCGACGGCGGCGGAGGCGGGGCGGAGGCCGCTGCCCGTTCCCCGGAGGAAGCGGGGCTGGCGACCCGGGCGCGCTTGCGCCCCCTGGCGGCGGTCGTCGGGGCCGACTCCGGCTTGGACCGGGCCTTCTTGCGCTGCAGAGCGGCGCAGGCTGAGACGGCGTGCCCGGCGCGCTTGCAGTAGACGCAGAGCGGAGGCGCGTTGCGCCACCGGAGGGTAGCCCGCTGGCCCAGTAGAATCGGGCAGCGGTCGAGTTTGTTGGCGAGATCCGGACAGTCCGTCATGTCGAGGTAGACCGCCGCCGACGGCAGCAGCCAGTTGGTGCTGCCCAGGTAGTGCAGGCGGATGTCGGCGATCGGGCCATACTGCTGAAAGTGCCTCCTGAGCGCCTTGACGGTGGCGTCCGGGCCGGCCACGGCCAGGTTAGCCACTGTGACGCAGAGGATGTTCTCGTTGGGCGTGTAGGTCCGGCGCGTCGGGATCGTGGCAGAACCGAAAGTGAACCCGTCGAAGACCACCTTGACCAGGTCCACGCCCGGGGCAAACCCCAGCTGGACCCGGTCGTTGGCCATACGGCGGACGGAAATCACCTGGTCACCGTAGCGCTGGTGCAGGGCAGGCAGGTAGGCGCGGGCGTCGCCCAGCCCCTGGAAGTTGAACTCGACGGCGTTGGGAAGGAAAGTGCGGGCTAGCTCCCGCGAAGTCTCGGGATCATAGGAAGGGCGGTCCGGGGGCAGCTGGTCGCTGACGGCACTCCAAGGGCGCTCTTCGAAGTCCGCTTGGCGATATCCGCGTAGGATAGCCCCTTCACGGACGGCATCGCCGTGAACGCCCCTGGAGGGAGCAAGCGGCTACGGGAAGGCGGTCGAATGGATGGATGGATGGGTGGGTCCTGTTGGCGCGTACAGTAGGGAACAAAAGTATTTAGCCACCCCCACCCTGCCCATTCATCGCACCCCATCTCCATGAATTCAACACCGATGAAGCTGGTATCCCAGATTTACGTAGTCGAGGTGATGCGGTTTATCCTCCGAGAATATGGCCACGATCGGTTGCATATCCGCTGGGCAGTGGGGAGAAATGTGCTTTTTGGGTATTGCGTCCGTTTCCTGTTTTTGACATGTTCCCGAAGGGAACCTTTATTTCTCCGCCAATATAAACGCTAGGCAACTGATAACAACCACATAGAAACTACACCCGCTCTAGTAGCGGGTGTGCCCGCCTCTGGCGTCCAGGACTGCTTGGATACGTGCAGGCATCGAGTCAACCAGCTTGGTGCAGACGCTTGGCTCGATGCCATTCCACACATCCTGCAGCCTGTCCCACAACTCATCTTTGCTGCGGGGTTTTTCGGATAGGCTGCTCAGTCGCCGCTTCACCTCTTCCCATAGGTGCTCCATGGGATTGAGGTCGGGCGACTGAGCAGGCCAGTCGAGAACGCGGATGCGGTTGTCCTCGAGCCACCGCTTGGTCCGCTTGGCCGTGTGTTTCGGGTCGTTATCGTGCTGGAAGATCACCTTGGTGCGCCTGAGGTGATAGTAACCGAGCGTGCCTTTCCAATCCTCTTCTAGGATTCGGCAGTAAAGCTCGGCGTCCAGACCGCCACGTATACGGCAAAGGTTGCCCACCCCCTTCGAGGTGAGGCATCCCCACACCATGATACTTCCGCCGCCGTGCCTGACGGTAGGCTGCACATCGGCGGCACTCAATGGCGCACCTCGCTTCCCCCAGCGATACCGCTGCCGTTCAAGCCCAAAAACACGGAACTGGCTTTCGTCCGAGAAAATCACGCGCCTCCAATCGGCGGGCCTCCACCTCGCATACTTTTTGGCGAAGCTGAGTCGCGCTTGACGGTGTCTTTCCAGGAGGAGGGGCTTCCGCCGCTTGACTCGAGCCACCAGACCGCTGCGCTTGAAGATACGGCGTACGGCCATGGTGGTGACGGCTGCTTCTCCCCACTCTCTGAGGAGTTGCTGCGCGTCGGCCGCAGTGCGACATTGACCAGAGGTCACCAGCTGAGCAATCCGACGCTCGCCGCGTTCCGAGACAGCCCGCGGGCGACCCATTCTGTGTTCACCCTGGTAGCTCTGGGTCTGCTGCCAGCGCTTGCGGATGTTTGTCACAGTAGAATGGTGGACTCCCTCGCGGCGAACAATCTCGCGGGCGGGGTACTTTTTCTCCAGGAGGACGAGGATGCGGGCGCGTTTCTCGGGAGAGAGAGAGAAGGCATTTTCGTGTCAAAGACTAAGATGAAGAGAAGAGAGGGCAGGGTGTGTGTTGGTTCA
>DASSJP010000338.1:0-4733 GCA_035691165.1 Rubrobacter sp. | reverse complement strand
TGTACATCGTCATAATCATAGTGTGGCTCGCCATCGAGAGGCGCGTCATCCGTGAGGAGCTTCGCGAGGAGGTCGAAGCAGGGACGATAACCCCTCAGGAGTACGCCATACTCCCGAGCTACTTCAGGCGGACCGCGTACTACCTGTCGCTGATCTTCACGGGAAAGCTCGGCACTTGGACGAGGGCCCGCAAGCTGCACGCGTCCGCCGTGGATCTGGCCCTGGCAAAACGCCTCGCCCGCCGCTCTGGGAGCCAGGGTAGCGTTGATCGTGTCAGGATGATCCGCCAGAAGATCCCTGGTATGAGAGGGGAAGCGACCGCCCGGATGGCCTCCTGAGCCGCCCGGCCTCGGGGATTGTCCTCGCCGGCGGCGAAAGCCGCAGAATGGGATGCGACAAGCTATCAATCGAGGTGGAAGGGGTACCCCTGATTGAGCGCGTCAGGGATGCGCTTACGGGTCGTTGTAAGGAAGTGCTCGTTGTAGGAGGTGCCAGGCTGGAAGGAGTGAGGTGGGTTGGCGGCGAACGACCCGGAAATCAGGGACCGCTCTCCGGTATCGAGGCTGGCCTCGCCGCCGCAAGGTACCCGCTCGTCTTCGTCGCCGCAGGCGATATGCCTTTCCTGACGGAGAGCATGGTGGTACATCTGCTGGAGCGCCTAGATAGTAGCGGCGTCATGGCTGTTGTCCCGCGATACCAGGGCAGAGCCCATCCTCTCTGCGCCGCATACGCCCGGGCGCTGCTGCCACGCGTCGGTGCTGCCCTCGACTCAGGGACGCGGGCGGTGCACGAGTTCCTGGAGGGGATTCCTGAGGTCGAGTACGTCGGAGAAGAGTTGCGGCGGTTCGGGGACCCCGACCTCCTGCTGATGAACGTCAACTCGCCCGATGACCTCGAACGTGCCAGAAGGAAGGCAGGACGTTGAAGGCGTCGTTCCGGAGAGGCATTCTCGGAGAGTTGCGCGAGTTGCTCGGGGTGTACCGTGGCAAACCATTGTCCTCGACGCCTGAAGACGGAGGAGGGCGGCCACGGGTAGCGGTAGTCCTCGGGGCGCAGGTTCTTCACGGTGGGAGGCCGAGCAGGACGCTGGAAGCACGAACGCGCCACGCTGGCGAGCTGTACGCCAGAGACGGGGCCGACCTCCTCATACCGACCGGCGGAGAGGGTGAACATCCGCCAAGCGAGGCCGAAATCATGTCCCGCATCCTTCGGCAGATGGGTGTACCCGAGGCGGCGATCCTGCGCGAGGATACTGCCAAAAGTACCTGGGAATCCGCGTTGAGACTCGCGGAGATAGCACGCAATAGAGGTGTGGGGGAGGTGCTTGTGGTGACCGACCCGCTGCACTGCGTCAGGACGGTCGCGTCATTCGGCCGGGCGGGGCTCCTGGCATCTGCGGAGCCGGTGTATAGTAGCCCGATGTGGCGCAAGAAGTGGTCCCGTAGGGGGCAGTTCGTGAGGGAAAGCGGGGCTCTGGTCTGGTACAGGATAAGGCACGGGGTAGGGGCGCGCTCCTTGCAGTAGCCGTCGGGGTGCTGGCCGTCTCTGCGGCCGCAATCTTTATCCGGCTGGCTGATGCCCCCGCCGTCGCCATCGCTTTCTGGAGGTGTGCTCTCGGGGCGGCTGTTCTTGTACCGCCCGCGCTCGTCAGGGGGGATCCCTTCCCGAGGGGCCGTGCTTTGTACGTCGGGATCGCTTCGGGGGTGGCACTCGGGGCTCATTTCGGGTTCTGGATCTCCTCTCTAGACTATACGAGCGTGGCCGCGAGCGTCGTCCTCGTCTCCACCCAACCTGTTTTCGTTGCCGTACTGGCTTATGCGCTCGTCGGCGAGCGAACCACCCCGCTGTCGTTCCTCGGGATAATCGTGGCGATAGCAGGTACGGCGGTAATCGCTTTCGACAGGACCGTCGGGTCGGCGGCCCTGTACGGGAACGTGCTCGCCCTCATCGGGGCGGTGACGGTCGCCGTGTACGTCCTGATCGGACGCTCCTCCCGTACAGGTGGCGTCGGCGTACTCCCTTACTCCATCGTCGTGTACTCTGCCGCCGCGGCGACGCTGCTGCCCGTGGCACTCGTTCTCGACAACCGTCTGTGGGGCTACTCAGGGGAGACCTGGTTCTGGCTCGCGGCTATCACAGCCGGGCCGCAGCTTATGGGCCATACAGTTTTCAACTGGGCACTGCGCTACGTCGAGGCCACCATCATCTCGGGCACCATCCTGGCAGAGCCCGTTATCTCGGCGCTTCTTGCCTGGCTAATTCTGTCGGAGAAGCCCGGAATTCTGACGGTGGTCGGCGGCGCGGTCGTGCTCGGCGGGCTGTATTTTCTGCTCAAGGGACGTCCCGTTGCGGTAGAGCCGGCCGGTGGTTAGATCACAAAGAGTACTCCGGGGATGCTGTATCCTCCTGCGTACGTAGAGAGGTCATTCGAGGAGAGATTTGGGGCCGATTAGGACAGGTTTCGCATTCGGGATCGCGGGGGTTTTCGTCGCCCTCTGCTCGGACCTGTATTTCCTCCTCGTAGACCCGGTCGACACTCCGGGTTGGATCCTCGCCGTGATAGCCCAGTACAGGACGCGCCTTGCACTCGCAATCTTCCTGTTCCTGGCTATACTCGCGGCCCTCAGGGTGCGTCCGACACGCCTCGACCCCGGCGTTCCATACCGCTCGCTGCTCCTGCGCGACGGTGCTCTGGCCGCGACGGTGGTCGCCGTCATGGTTGGGATCACACTCTTCCTGACGACCGCCCTGCAGGCGACAGTGCTCGCCGGAGCCGCGCGCGACTACGCCAGCGAGGCGGCACCGAAGATCGTCTCCTATGTCAACGAGGTCCGAACCGAGATCCGTCAGTCCCGCAAGGAGCGCGGGGCCTCCCCCGAGAAGATTAAAGACCTGCCTCCCCCCGCGAAGGTCTCGGAGGTCGAGGCGACGCTGCAGCCGCCCACGCTCCGCGACCTCGGTCGTTCGATTGCGAACTTCGTCCTGCGCGCCGTCCTCCTCGGAACGGTGGGCGGACTTGTCGGGGTGCTCCGCGGACGGCCTCGCTCGGTTGATAACGAGAAACCCGGCGTGGCACCCCGCAGGGAATGAGGTATGGAAGACAGGTCGCGGCGGCACTGCTACTCGACGCCATGTTCGGCGAGCCCCCCGAGTCCGTACACCCGACCGTCTTGATGGGGCGTGTGATCTCGACGTTTGAGAAGAAGTCTCTGAGCCTGGAGAGCCCGAGGTCCAGGCGCCTCGCAGGGATAATTCTGGCTCTCTTCCTGCCCTCGTTCGTGTTCGTAGCGACGCGGAAGCTCCTCAATGTCGTGCCAGGCAGGCTCCGATGGCTGGTCGGGACGGGCCTGATCTCCACTACTCTATCGATGCGCGGTCTCGCGAACGCAGCCCTGAACGTCGAGCGTGAGCTACGGGCCGGAGAGCTCGAAGGCGCGCGCGTCCGGGTCGGTCGCTTCGTCGGAAGGGATACCGAAGCGCTACCGGAATCCGAAATATGCAGGGCCGCTGTGGAATCGGTCGCGGAGAACACGAGCGACGGTGTCGTGGCCCCGATGTTCTACGGACTCCTTCTGGGCGCGCCGGGGGCGCTTGCATACAAGGCCGTGAATACCCTCGACTCGATGGTTGGCTATCCGCATTCTCCGTACGCGGAGATCGGATGGGCCTCTGCCCGTCTGGACGATATCGGCAACCTTGCTCCTGCCAGGACAACGGTTCTCGCCGCAGCCGCGGTCTCCGGCCGGCCTCTTCGCACGCTCCGGATCACCCGCCGCTACGGTTCGCTTACAACGAGCCCCAATGCAGGCAGGGCCGAGGCGGCATACGCCGGTGCCCTATGTGTGAGGCTCGGCGGCACGAACTCATACGGTGGGGTGTTGCGTGAAGGACCTGTACTTGGAGATGGAAGCCTCCCTGTACCGACGGATATCCGGCGCGCGGTGAATCTAATGCGCCGCTGTTGCATGCTGCTCGCCCTTCTTGCCATTCTGGGGGAGAGGGTTCGTCGTGGTTAGAGGTTGGGCCCAGCATCCTGGCGACCGCCACCACGGGGCGCACGGCAGTCTGGTCTCACGGTCCCTCGATGTCCCGGTCGGGGAGCTTCTGGACTTCAGCCAGAACATAAACCCCCTCGGGGCACCCGCGGAGGCACTTGAGGCAGCCAGACGCGCATTGCATGAGGAGTCGGGCCGATACCCTGATCTGGCCTATACTGAGTTGCGCGAGGCCCTGGCTGGTTATCTCGGTGTCTCCGCACAGAGGATCGTCCCTACAAACGGCGGGGCAGAGGCGCTGTTTCTCGCCGCCAGGGCTGCGGGTACTGGTGGAAAGGCGCTCGTGCTCGAACCCACCTTCTCGGAGTACGCGGCTGCCGCCAGTGCCTCTGGACTGGAGACCGTCCGCCGGGTGGCGAGGCGGCGCGAGGACGGTTTCAGGTTGGATCCTTCATCCTTCGAAGACCTCGATGGGATCTCCTTAGTGTTCTTGTGTAACCCCAATAATCCTACGGGTGAATTGCTCGCGCGGCGGGAAGTTATCGAGGTGGCGGACCGTGTGAGGGAGGCAGGGGCCCTTCTCGTTGTGGACGAGGCCTTCGCGGACTTCTATCCCGATGTTGGGGTTGCTGATCATGTTAACGAAGGACTCTGGGTTGCGCGGTCTTTGACCAAGTTCTTCGCGATACCGGGCTTGCGGCTCGGCTGTCTCGTATGCGACGACGCAGGGCGCATCCA
>DASSJP010000337.1:0-2421 GCA_035691165.1 Rubrobacter sp. | reverse complement strand
TGCCGCTCGCGTCCCCGGCGACAGTGGCCCAGACCTCGGTATCCGAGACTGTCCTGAACGCCGACACCGGGATGCCGCCGACATCCACGCTCGTGACGGTGGGGTTGTCGAAATTCGTCCCTCTGATCACTACGACACACCCCGCTGGGCCGCTGGTCGGCGAGAACGACGCGATTGTCGGGGAGGTCGCGGATGCCGGGGCCTGAAGGCCGAGCACGAGCAGGGACGACACGACGCCGACCGCCTCAACGCGGAGTCCGAAGCGTCGTCTGAAGAGAGCCATGCACCGTCCTCACTTCTCGCATGAGATACTCGCCAATCCACGTACCGGTCGGCAATGGGGTCCGGGCGGGGTCACTGCTGGCGCTCGCGCAGCATGCCGACCAGCACGGCTCGAGAGACTCGATCCTCCTCGCAGTCGATCAGCAGCTCGGCGAAGTTCCGGGTGCTGAGGTCCGACCCGATCACGTCGCCGAACTCGTGGCCGGCCTCCCGCAGCATCCCCACGAGCACCCCGGAGCCTTCTGTCCTCCTCGCAGTCGATCGGGAGGCGCCGCGACTTCCGAGTAGCCCCATAATTCTCCGATCCGCCGGTGTACGGGGTCAGTCAGCATGAGACGTGGAGCAGGGGCGGGCTGCGTGAGGGAACGCGTCGAGGCGCTTGAAACGGGCTCGTCACCGATTCACATCGTCGCCTTGAGCCGGGAGGCGATTCGTGCTGCCAGGTCCTTTGCGCGTTGCGGGACCAGCGCGCTGACCCACCGATAGACCGGGTATCGCCGCAACGTGATGTGAAGCGGAACGGACAGCTGGCGAAGTCGATCCCAGGGCTGATCGTTGAGCTCGGGCACAGACATGATGGGCACCCGAGCCCGGGTGAACGCGGCAAATGTCGAGCGGTTGGCGCGCTCCTCCACGAGGGGCGGCTGAAGGCATTGCAGTACCGACGAGTAGCCCACGTCGGCGAGAGCATCGCACAACGATGCCCCGGTGAGCTGGAAGCTCATGGGGTTGCCGATGGAGGACCACAAGGCATCACTGGAGAGTGGAGGCGTGTCCGGAGGGGGCTCCGGAAACGGCATACCCAGATACTGGCGGCCCCGATGCTCGCGCCGTTCACTCGGGTAGGGTGCGACGCGGGTCTCGATTATGACGAGGTCGCGGCAGAGGTCCCGCATGCGCTCAAGGAGTTGGAAGACGTCGGGCGCATCGAGGTGATAGAGGAGCCCCAAGCAAAGAACCACGTCGAACGCGCCGTGCCGCTGCGGGTCGAGTCCGCGGACGTCCTCCAGCCGTAGCTCCAGATTCTCGAGCTCGAGCGCCTCCTGCGCCAGGCGCATCTTCTCGAGACTGGCCTCTCTGCCTTCGATGGCTACAACCGTGGCACCCTGCCGAGCGAGTTCCACGGCGAAGAGACCCTCGAACGCTCCCAGATCTAGGACACGCAATCTCTCGATCGGTCCGTGCGCGAGGTCTGCCACGAGCTGTACCACTCGCCGGACACGAGCCTCGTTCCCGCCTGCTACCCCGCGCTGGATGGTGTAGAGATCGTCTTGGAGCTGGCAGGTTGTGCGAGATCCAAGCTCCGTAACGGAGCTCGACCTCGCGCTTCCTGTTTTCGAGCTCGTCCCGATCCACCGCGCCCCCAAGACCGTTAATGACCGAGTGAACTCAATCCCCATCTTGCGTGGCCGAATCGCGTCCCTCCAATCCTAGGACGGCGGCGCATGAGCTGTCGGCCAGGATGGCGCCGACCATCCGTATGACGGCCGCCTCGCCATGCGGCCGCCGAGCGCGGCGAAGTTCTCGAGCCCGAAGCTCCTCCGGAGGAGGTTCCGGACCTGAGATATCGTCGGGTCGGTACGAGGAGGGCTGAAGCGAGATGCGTTTCGAGGAATACTCGTTCGGTTCCATACAGATCGACGGCGTGTCGTACGATCACGACCTCGTCGTCGACCGGGGGAAGATCCGTAAGCGCAAGAAGGCTGTGTCCAAGAGGTTCCGCGACGCGTATGGACACACCCCGCTCTCGCTGGTGGAAGAGATTCCTTGGCGGTGTCAACGGTTGGTGATCGGCACCGGTGCTCACGGCTCTCTGCCGGTGATGCGGGAGGTCGAGGAGGAGGCTCGCCGACGGAACATCGACCTTCTCATCGCGCCCACGGCCGACGCGATCGAGACCCTGAACGAGGGCACGGAGAGCACCAACGCGGTCCTCCACGTGACGTGCTGAGTCCCCCATAGCCTGAGGATCGGGACAGCCAGGCTGATCGGTTTCATTTTCGAGAGCGGTTCGCCGCTCCTCAGGGCGTCAGCTCGTGCGTCGCCTCGATGTTCCCGTTGACGTCGACAGCCCGGAATCGGATGTTGCTTCCGGCGGCGAGGAAGAACGGCCCCGCGTACCGCTGCCAGGGACCGAGA
>DASSJP010000336.1:0-7851 GCA_035691165.1 Rubrobacter sp. | reverse complement strand
GGGGTGGACCCGACGAGACTCGAACTCGTGACCTCCGCCATGCGAGGGCGGCGCTCTCCCGGCTGAGCTACGGGCCCGTGAGGCCTCAGCAATCCTAGCAGCCGGCCCCCGGATTGCAAGGCGGCGGAGCGGGGCGCGGCGAAGAACGATGGGGGCGAGAAACCATCACCGGCGCGTGGGGAAGGACGGTTGCCCGGTTCTTGAGGTGACCTTTGGAATCTCCGGGAAGCGGCGGCCCTGTCCGAGACGGGTCTTTGGACTTTCGATCGGCTAAAATACCCGAATGGGAAAGGGGTTCATGCCTGGAAGATGCGGTGATGTTTTCGGCGGTGGTTGCCATGCCGCAGTTGATGATAGGCTGCGACGTCTTCAGCGGACGATCCCGAGCCTTGGGTGCTTCTGTGGTGATGATCTTCCGTAACTGGCTCAGGAGGTTGCGGGCCCGGCGCGGGAGTGCGGAGCGCGAGGTCGCTGAGCTCGAAAGGGTACCGGCCGTGACCTACGTGCAGGAGGTCGGTCACAACGACACCGCTGTGTACGTCAGCCCCCAGGTGGAGGCGCTGACCGGCTACTCGACGAAAGATTTCGAGGAAAATCCAGATCTCTGGTACGGTGCGATACACCCTGAAGATATCGGGCGTGTCATCGCCGAGGACGAGCGCACGGATGATACGGGTGAGCGGTTTAGCATGGAGTATCGCATGGTCCGCCGCGACGGTGGGGTTGTGTGGGTTCGTAATGAGGCGGTGCTGGCCGAAGATCAAGAGGGGCGTCCCCGCCTGTGGCAGGGCGTCATGATCGACGTAACGGAGCGAAAGCGGATCGAGGCTGCGCTGTACGAGAGCGAGCAACGCTTCCGCGGCGCCTTCGAAAACGCCTCGACAGGTGTTGCGCTCATCGGCATGGACAGACGTTACTTCAAGGTCAACAGAGCGCTGTGCGGGATGCTTGGCTACCCGGAAGAAGAGCTTCTCCTGAAGACGTCGCCCGAGATCACCCACCCCGATGACCGCGAGGTGGGCAGGGAACGCTCGGAGAGTCTGCTCGCCGGCGAGATCGAGTCGGATATCCGCGAGAAGCGCTACGTTCGAAAGGACGGGGAGACCGTTTGGGTCCTGACGAGCGTGTCGGTGGTGCACGATCCCGAGGGCAACCCCAGCCACTTCGTCTCCCAGTTCCAGGACATTACGCAACGCAAGCGCGTGGAAGAGGCGCTCAAGGAGAGCGAGGAGCGGTTCCGCGCACTGGTGCAGAACGCCTCTGACATGGTCGTCGTGACCGAAGCCGACGGGACCGTACGCTACGTCAGCCCCGCTGTCGAAAAGGTGCTCGGCCGCAAACCGGAGGAGCTATCCGGTAAAGACACCTTCGCCATCATGCACCCTGAGGACGTGCCGCGTGCGCGGCAATTCCTCACCGACGTCGTGAAGCGGCCAGGAGTTACTTCGTCGGTGGAGTTGCGTCTCAGGCACGCGGACGGTTCGTGGCGGCACGTCGAGTCGCGCTGCACCAACCTGCTCGAAGATCCTGCCGTGAGGGGGGTCGTGATCAACTCCCGCGACGTCACCAGACGCAAGGAGGCAGAGACGAGGCTTAGAGAGGCCGAGGCTCGCTACCGCACCCTGGTCGAGCAGATACCTGCGGGCGTCTACATCCAGGAGGTAGAGCACGAAGGCGCCATCGCCTACATCAGCCCCAGGATCGAAGACATACTCGGCTACTCTCCGAACGAGTACGTCGAAGATCCTGGTCTCTGGAAAGAGACCACGTACCCCGAGGACCGCGAGAAGGTTCTCGCCGAAGATGCCCTTACCGACGAGACGGGCGAGCCTTTCAGGATGGAGTTCAGGAAGATCACACGCGACGGCCGCGTCATCTGGATCCGCGACGAGGCCATACTAGTGAGGGACGCCGAGGGCAATCCGCTCCATTGGCAAGGTATCTTCTTCGACATCACCGAGCGCAAGCAGGCTGAGGAGAAGCTCAGGGAGAGCAAGCGGCGGCTTTCCGCCCTCCTCTCCAACGCCCCGGCCTATCTGTACCGTTGCCGCAACGAGCAAGGATGGCCCAACGAGTTCGTCAGCGACTACGCCTTCGAGCTCACAAACTACACGCCGGAGGAGCTGACCGACGGAAGGGTGATGTTCGGCGACCTCATAGTGGAGGAAGACAGGGTCAGGATCTGGGATGAGGTGCAGGCCGCGCTCGCCGGGCGCAAGAGCTTCGAGCTGCAGTACTCGATACGCCGCAAAGACGGCGGGGTAAGGCACGTGGAAGAGCGCGGGCAGGGCCTCTTCAGCGAGGATGGAGAGGTGGAGGCGATCGAGGGCGTCGTCTACGACGTTACAGAGCGAGTGCGGGCCGAGGAGGCGCTCAGGGAGGCTGAGGAACGCTACCGCACCCTGGTCGAGCAGATACCCGCCGTGACCTACATAGACCGTGCCGACGACTCGTTCGAGTCGGTGTATACAAGCCCCCAGATCGAGGAGATGCTCGGCTACTCACAGGAGGAATGGCGGGCGAACAGGCTGTGGGAGAAGCGTCTCCATCCCGCTGACCGCGAGAGGGTTCTGGCCGCCGACGACCGTCTTGAGATAAGGGGCGAGGCGTTCAGCGAGGAATACAGGCTCCTTGCGAAGAACGGGTCTGTGGTGTGGGTGCGTGAGGAGGCCGTCCTGATCAGGGACGAGCAGGGCGAGCCCCTGTACTGGCAGGGGGTCATCTTCGACATGACCGAGCGAAAGGAGGCCGAGGAGGAGCTGCGCAAGAGCCAGGCGAACCTGGCGGAGGCGCAGCGCATGGCGCACCTCGGAAGTTGGGAGTGGGATCTGAGAACGGGCGAGGTCGATTGGTCCGACGAGACATTCCGCGTTTACGGCTTCGAACCACAGTCTTTCGCCCCATCTTTCGAGAGGCTCCTGGAGGTGGTACATCTTGAGGACAGGAAGGTACTGCGGCAGGCGGTGGAGGACGCCCTCCACCAACATAGGCCGTACGACTTCGAGCACCGCATAGTCAAGCCGGACGGCGAGGTCAGGCTGGTGCACCGCAGGGCCGAGGTGGTGCGAGGAGAAGGCGGCGAGCCGATCAGGATGGTCGGGACCGTCCACGACGTAACCGAGCGCAAGGCCCTGGAGGAGCTACTCCAGCACCAGGCGTTGCACGATCCTCTGACCGGTTTGCCCAACAGGACCCTGTTCGCGGATCGTCTGCGCCAGGCCCTTGCCCGCTCCAGGCGCAGGAAAGTCGAGGTCTCGGTTCTGTTCATGGACCTGGACAACTTCAAGGTCATAAACGACTCCCTCGGACATAAGGCCGGAGAGAGGTTGCTGGTGGTGGTGAGCAAACGAATGAGGTCACTACTCAGGCCCGAGGACACCGTCGCGCGCCTAGGTGGCGACGAGTTCATCTTCCTGCTCGAAGACACAGGTACACAGGACGCTGTTCGCGTCGCGGAGCGAATCCTGGAGCAAATGCGCGAGCCTTTCTTCCTCGGTAGACGCCGGCTTTTCGTCACCGCCAGCATCGGTGTAGCCACCGGCGGTGTCAACGGTAAATACGAAGCAGACCTCTTGCGTAACGCGGACCTGGCGATGTACAGGGCCAAGCATTCTGGCAAGGCGCGCTACGCCGTCTTCGAGGAGGCGATGAACACCATGGCCCTCGAGCGTCTGGAGATGGAGCACGGCCTGAGGCGGGCCCTCGAACGGGACCAGCTGAGGATCCACTACCAACCCCAGATGCTGCTCGACGCTGACCTGCAAGGAGCCCCACCGTCGAAAGGGAGTCGTGCCATCGACTCACCCGGGGAACCGCGGATCATAGGGATGGAGGCGCTGGTGCGCTGGGAGCATCCGGAGCGCGGCCTGCTGCTCCCCGGGGAGTTCGTCCCGCTCGCCGAGGAGACAGGGCTCATCGTGCCCATTGGCGAGGTCGTGCTCGAGGAGGCGTGCCGCCAGACCAGGGAATGGCAGGAGCGCTTCGCCTCCGACCCGCTCCTGTCCGTCTACGTAAACCTCTCGGCGAGGCAGTTCAGGGAGCCCGACCTCACGGAGACCGTCTCCAGGGTCCTGAAAGAGACGGGGCTCGACCCCACGTGCCTGCACCTGGAGATCACGGAGAGCACGGCCATGAGCGACGCCCCCGCGACGGTCTCCACGCTCGAGGAGCTGACGGCCCTCGGCGTGCGGCTCGTCATAGACGACTTCGGCACAGGGTACTCTTCACTCTCATACCTGGAACGGTTCCCCGTCGACTACGTCAAGATCGACCGCTCCTTCGTGGGCGGTCTCGAAACGGAGTCAGGGGCCACGGCGCTGGTGTCGGGCATGATCAGCCTGGCCCACGCCCTCGGCATCAAGGTCATCGCCGAGGGCGTGGAGAGGGCGGGACAGCTCGAACGGGTGCACGCGCTGGGGTGCGATCTGGCGCAGGGACGCTACTTCTCCGCCCCACTTCCCGGCGAGGAGATAGGCGAGTTGCTCGAGAGCAACACCTTCCGCTAGCAGGGGGGGCAACGACCCCGTGCAGGAGTGACCCGGATGCCGGCGTAAGCTAGTATGTACCCTGTCCCGCGCGGAGGAGTAGGTCCCGCACTGGGCAGGACTACCTCGTGGCGCCTGCCTCACTGGCGTGTAGTTAGGAGCTCATCGATGGCGAACGCTCTGGAAGCTTTGTGGACCGCTTTCGCCGAGTTCGCCCCCAGGCTGCTCGGCGCCGGTCTCGTACTTGTGATCTCTTTCCTGGCGGCGCGTTTTCTGCAACGCGTTGCAACCAGGATATTGCAGCAGATCGGACTCGACAGCCTCTTCGAGAGGACGGGTGCCGCTTCTTCTCTGCAGCAGGTCGGCTTCGGGAGGAGCCCTTCGTTCGTGTTCGGCTACGTGCTCTTCTGGGGTGTGCTTCTGGCCGGGGTCGCGGCCTCCCTGAGCATCCTTGGCCTGGCTTCCCTGCAGCGCAACATGGAACTGATGGTCTCCCTCGCGGGCAAGGCGGTGGTCGCCGTCCTGATCCTGGCAGGAGGGCTCGCGGCCGCAGGTTGGCTCTCGAACCTCGCGGCCCAGCAGGCCGAAAGCGCCGGCCTCAGGGGTGAGAACCTCTTCAGGCGGGTAATCTTCGCCGTCGTACTCGCGCTCGCGGCCCTGGTGGCAGCGGCGCAGGTCGGAATAGAGATCTCGATCCTGGTCCTGCTTGTCCTGGTGTTCTTCGGCACGGTGGGGATAGTGGCCGCCCTCGTCCTTGGTCTCGGGCTCGCTCCTCTCTCGGGGAATATAGCGGCGGGACGCTACGTTCATGGAAACGGCATACGCCCTGGCGACGAGATCTCCGTTAACGGCGTGGAGGGAACGGTCGAGGAACTCGGCCTCGCCTCGGTCACCCTGAGATCGGAGGATGGGCGTATCCACCACGTACCCAACCGCATTCTGCTCGAAGGGGTCGTGAGCAAAACCGCGCAACGCGACCAGTAGTGCGGGTACGGACGCTGGAATCTCCGTCAAACAATCCAGAGAGGCCAGATGTTCGAGATCCGTGGGCGCCAGGATACTGGGTGGAGATCGTCACCGGCGAGATGAGGAGCGTCAGAAACCAGGAGAGAACGAGCCGGAACTGTTGCACAAAAGAGGCCGGTGCCCTTTGGGGCACCGGCCTCACCAACTATGCGATTGAGGTTCGGTTACCGACCTCTAACGCGGCTGGTTAGATAGCGGAGACGTTATCCGCCTGCATGCCCTTCTGACCCTGGGTCGCCTCGTAGGAGACCTTGGCACCCTCTTCGAGGGACTTGAAGCCGGAGCCGGCTATACCGCTATGGTGGACGAAGAGATCCTCGCCGCCCTCATCCGGGGTGATAAAGCCGTAGCCCTTATCATCGTTGAACCACTTTACCGTTCCTTGGGCCATTTCTGGAGCCCACCTTTCTTTCCTGGGGCTCCACCGCAATAAAAAGCCGCTCCTCTCGTCGAGGGCGGCGTTCGGTCACCATAAAACCCACATCTTTAACTTCACCGTCACTATACCACGATCAGGACCAGAGCCCAACGAAGCCGGCCAGTACACGAGTGCCCGGATGCCGTGCAATGCCCGACGCTCTCCCGGAGCGGGGCCCGGTGCGCCGATCGTCTTCATGAAGCTGTGGGATCGTGGCCTGAAGATTCAGACCTTTGGCAAGATAGAAGGCGTCTTCGCATTAGTTCCATCGCCCGAAGTCGCCGCGGCAGGGCGCCACCCGAGCCGGAGCGCAAGAAAAGGCGGAAACTAGTACATTTGGGGGATGCGCTCGCTGCTTGGGCGCTAGTAAGGTAAGCCCCTGGGGGTGTGTCAAGGAGCGACACGAAATGAGGGGTAATTCCAGGATCACATAAAGACCGCGCGGAAAAGTAGAGCCTGTCGAACTTTTGCAGGGAACCACCCATTATCACGGATACTTGCAGTGGGTGCTGGTGAGATGAAGGAGGCCGGAGTGACCACCGAGAACACTTACGAACCGATCCCGCAACCACCAGGATACCCGGTGCTTGGCAATCTGTTAGACGTGAGGGGGGCGGACACCCCCATTCAGGGACTGATGAAGCTGGCGGGCCAGTACGGGCCGATCTTCCAGTTACGCGTCGGTTCGAGCGTCGTTATCGTGGTCACGGGCTTCGATCTCGTCGACGAGTTATGTGACGAGACGCGTTTCGACAAGATGTTGGGGCGCGGGCAGATCAACGCCCGCGCCGTGGCGGGCGACGGGTTGTTCACCTCCTGGACCCACGAACCCAACTGGAAGAAGGCCCACAACATACTGCTTCCCAACTTCGGAATGCGGGCGATCAGGAACTACTTCCCGATGATGACGGATATCGCCATGCAGCTCGTCCAGAAGTGGGAGAGGCTGAACCCGGAACAAGACATCGATGTGCCGGCTGACATGACCCGTCTCACGCTCGATACCATAGGCTTGTGTGGTTTCGGCTACCGGTTCAACTCCTTCTACAGCGAGGAGCCTCACCCGTTCGTCGCAAGCATGGTCCGTTGCCTGGATCTATCTATGCAGAAGCAGACCCGCTTGCCCATCGGGGAGAGGTTGAGGGTACGCGAGCATCGCAGGTTCCAGGAAGACACCACCTACATGAACTCGCTCGTGGACGAGATCATCGCCGAGCGCAAAGCAAACGGAGATCAGGCGGAGACCAAGGATTTGTTGGGCTCCATGCTTACGGGGGTGGACCGCGAGACCGGCGAGCGCCTCAGCGACACCAACATCCGGTATCAGATCATTACCTTCCTCATAGCAGGCCACGAGACCACGAGCGGTCTTCTCTCCTTCGCGCTTTACTACCTGCTCAACGACCCTGAGGTCCTCGCCAGAGCCTACGAGGAAGTAGACAGGGTGCTCGGTGACGACACGTCGTCGCCGCCGACCAACGTCCAGGTGAACCACCTGAAGTACGTCTCCCAGATACTCAAGGAGTCTCTGCGGCTCTGGCCCACGGCTCCCGCTTTTAGCAGGCATCCATACGAGCCGACGGTCCTTGGCGGCAAGTACCAGATAGACAAGCAGAATTCGCTGATGGTGTTGACGCCGATGCTCCACCGCGACCCCAAGATATGGGGAGATAACCCGGAAGCGTTCGATCCCGACAGGTTCACTCCCGAGGCCGAACAGGAAAGACCAGCCAACGCCTACAAGCCCTTCGGCACGGGGCAGAGGGCCTGCATCGGGCGCCAGTTCGCAATGCTCGAGGCCACGCTGGTGCTCGGGATGATCCTGCAACGTTTCGAGCTTATAGACCACACGGACTACGAGCTGAAGATAAAGCAGACCCTCACCATCAAGCCTGCGGATTTCCGCCTGAAAGTCCGGCCACG
>DASSJP010000335.1:0-4524 GCA_035691165.1 Rubrobacter sp. | reverse complement strand
TGATCAGGTTGAGCAGGAGGATCACAGCGACGAACGTGACAACGACCCACACGAGCCAGCGCGCCGCACGAGACCATCCGGCGAGGACGAGCCCGGCCCGCGACATCACGACCGCTGCCATCCCGACGATGAGGGCGGCCTGGACCAGCGCGGCGATTCGCAGTGTTGGCGGAAACTGTCCGGGGTACGCGCCGCCCATCGCGTAAGCGCCCAAAGGTGCACCGGCGGCCAACGCGACTTGAAAAGCAACGACGCCTGCGGAAACTCCCGTATAGAGGAGCGCCGCCACGCGACTGATGTTCATAGATCACCGCTCCTGTCGTGACGCGTCGATCAGTACAAGATAGAGAACCAGTTGGCAAGCCCGATGATCCAGCCCCGACCCTCGCTCGAACCAGGTAGATATAGACCTCTCCACGATAGCTCCGATCCGGCGGCAGCCTCTCCAGATGATCTCGACGTCATCATATCAACCTTCACCTTGCGGTCATGGTGATGACGTAGTGGAAACGTAGTGGAAATTGGGAGTCAAGGGACAAGTGGCTTGACATTGCCATCCGTCAGCAGCATGACAGATTACCCCTTTCGAGATGCCCTGCCCAGTTGGAAAAGCCTTCGGGCGATAAGGGCGTTCCATGTCGCCAGAGGGACGATAGAAAGGATCGAGAGGTAGAGGCCAATCCCCGGCACGTAAAGGCCCCAATTGAGCGCTGCCGCCAGAATCCCCATGGAGGAGGTTACTCTGCCAAAGGCGTTGCTCCGCAGCATGACGAGCGAGACTATCAGGAAGTAGATGCTGAAGATGTTGTAACTCACGTGGAAAGCAGTGCCGTTGAAGGTAGCGAGCATCGCCTCCCCCGCCGCCAGGAACATCGCTCTCTGCGCATCCGTCGTCGTGGCCGCGTACTGGTTGCTGAGATAGAGCATCTCGAAGGCCGGTCTCGCCAAGATAAGGGCCACAGCCTCGACGAGACCAAGGGCAAGGGCTATAGCCATGAAGGATTCGCTGACCCGTCTGAGCGCCACGTAGAGGGCGAGGGTAGTCGAGATCCCGAGCGCGGCGTTGACGACGAACAGGAACTCGAACGCCAGGAGCCCCGCCAGAGTATTTTCCTGGAACAGGGTGAACCAGCCGATTGCCGTGTCAGGCTGTCCCCACACTATGAAGACGGCGAGCTGGACCGGGATGACCGCCACTCCAAACAGGGCGGCTGCGCCGCCGATCCTGTAGAGCCAGCCCCAGCGAGTATCCAAGGAATCGGCGTGTACCGTTTTCATGGCGGTGCTCATTCCAAACCCCCTACAGCTGACGTAGTGTGGCACGATGAGATAATTCGGCCTCTTCGGCAAGCATCCGGGCCCACGTGGCCGCCCGGTCCAGCTCGCCGTCGCGCAGAGGACCCCGCTTTCCCTTCACGAAGAAACTCTCCGGTGGCACGAGAAGCGAGACGTCCTTCTCCCGAAGCTTCCCGGCCATCACTTCGGCGGCGGACCCGGTCATCCAGCGCGGCATCCTGAAGCGGGTATCGAAGCATGCGACCACCAGGCCGCGAATCTCTTCGGCTGAGATACCTTCGAGAAACGACCGTATAGGCGGGGTCGGTCTCCATCCCTGCGTCGGGCATCCCACGATGAGAACGTCCACGCCCTGGATCTGTGCGGGATGTGCTTGATCCACGGGAACCGCACGTACCCCTCCGAATTCACGCAACGCTTCGGCAACGGCCCCGGCGATGAGTTCCGTGTTGCCGTACTCTGAATCGTAGACGATAAGTACCTTCATGTTTCCTCCTCTGTCTGAGTTCACTGGGGTGGCCTGCCAACATGTGCCAAACGTGATCTTTCAGATCCCTCTCCCGTCCCGCGCACCATTCTTCGCTGGCGACACCGGCCCGACAGGATCATTCACAGCACCTCCCATAACCCTGCTCCCACCAGCGACCTTCGCGGCACGCACGAAGAACGCGAGGGGCACGAAACAGATCACACCGAAGACGAAGAGTACGACAAGGGCGACCACGTCTAGTGGCGACCCGATCAGCACAGAGCGGAGCGCCATGCTGGCGACGAACCCGACGGCTGATAGTCCGTACTGTAGAAGCAGTCCCGCTCCTGTCACGTATCCAAGCGCCTCCCGCCGCCACAACAGCACGCCGCCGACGAGCACCGCGGGAGCCTGCAACGCGAGGTCCGCGATCCACACGTGACGCGCTGCAGGATCGCCCGGCGCGTTAGCGGACAGAGCGGTAATGAAGGCACCGCCTCCATCCTGGGCGAGCGTCAGAAGCGCCAGGGCAACCAGGATGCCGCCGACTGCCCGCGCCGGAACGGTGCCGCCGAGACGCTGCTTCACAGCCTCGCCGTCGATGCTTGCGATGAGGGCGATTATCGCGTAAGCACTCAGCGTGACGATTGGAACGTACAGCAGGAACAGCACGCTGAACTGCGCGCCGATGAGATAGAGCAAGTACCAGTACAGCACGTAGAAGAGCGCCCCGGGCCACAGCAGCAGTCCGGCGAGCGATCCGCGACGGGCGAGCCACATGGTACCGAGCAGGAGGGGCAGGGCCACAACGAGGTTGAACGCGTCCTGGCCGAGGAACCCGGGGAGTAGCAAACCTGCCTCGGCTTCAGTTACGCCGAGGGCGAGCTTTGTTGAGCCGTATAGGCCGGCTGGGCCGAGCACGAGGCCAGCGACGGAGACAACGGTCATGAGGACGGCGACCACGAATGAGAGGCGTTGGGCGAGCGCGAGGTCGCGCCTGATTGGTAGCCTGGCGGACGTTGATGTGGCGGGCCTCATGGGTACCTCCTCGCGTCGGGCGGACCGCTTGCGCGCTATCAATGCGGAGATTATCGGCGCACGGCTCTTGCGTCCTGAGCAATATGGCTCATTTGCATGGTCAGAGTTGACCGATCGAATCGTCTGTAGCGGCAGGGTGATCGCCCGATAGCTTTTTCAGATACCAGACCGTCAGTACCAGGCTGGTCGCCGCCACGGCCGCGAAGACTACGGCCATCTCCGGCGCCACGGGCTGCCCGTGGAGGCTCATGGAGACCACCATCCCTATGATGGCAAGCAGTAGCAAGGACATGAAGGTGAGCAGGGCTCCGGCCAACGCGTAGCCCAGGGCCAGCTTGCGCCACAGCCAGATAGCCGTCAATCCCATCGCGGGTAGCATCCACGCCATGTCGAGCACGTGAACCCCGTTGGTCGGGGTTCCGTTTACGGTCACGCTCTGCGGCACACCTCCTCCGAGAAGGGCGGGGACGACCTCGCCGAGCCAGGAGACGTAAAAGCAGACCGCCACGATCGCAAGGAAGATGCTCACCGTCCTCACGGGCGTCTTCCGGGTGAAGCCAGCCTTTATCCGCGCAGAGTCGGTTGTAGCGAGGCCGCCGATCAAGGCGTATAGCGAACATCCTAGCAGTGCCACGTAGACCAGGAACAGTGAATTGAATTGCACTTGGAACGCGTAGATGACGTACGTGTACACCAGGTAGGTCAGGGTTCCCAACCAGACCAGCCGCGCGCGTCCCGAGCCGTGGTCGGCAAAGATCGCGCCTCCGATCAGAGCGGGTAGCGCAACCCCCAGGGTGATGACGTCCTGGCCTATCGCCTGGGCAACGAAATACTGCGCATCACCGCGGAAAATGCCATCGACGAGCAACTCGCTGCCCGCGGCTACCGCTGTCAGGATGGCGACGGGTACCGTGAGCCACAACCAGAGCGTAGCGCCGGTGGAGCTACCACTGTTCGTGCTTCCTTCGCGCCTCGATCTCAGCTTCGCCCTCATCGGCTTCATTTGATCTTCCCGATGAAGGTTCGCCCTGGTTCACCACCTTTGACGCCTCGCAAGTAAGCGATTAGCAAGGGTAGGCCTCCAGCCACCATAAGTGCGAAGAGTACGAAGAGGAAGGCATTGAAGCCGTCGATCTCATCGGCCCACCAGGCCCCGAGGGCTGTGGTGAAGGCGAGCGTGAAGCCGGTCGTGGCGAGCTTGGTAAGCAAGAGACCCCCGAGGACGTAACCCCACGGCCTTCTCATCCACAGCAACACGCCGCCGAAGAACAGGAGCGGCAGGAGTACGGTGCAGTCGATGGCAACCACCGCGTGGGCGACCTCGTCCAGTGGTTCGCCAGCCATCACGCGTGCAACGCTCAACCCGGCCCACATCAGGGCGAACAGCAGCGAATAGCCGACGAAGAAACCGCCGACGAGGTGAACCGGCGTATCGCCGGCGAATCGTTCACTGAGGACCGCTGGATCGATGGCGAAAAGCACGGAGAGCAATCCGTAGAGGCTCGTGGAGACTATGGCGATGTAGATCAGGAAGAGCGCGTTGAAGCCCCCGATGACGTAGAAGTAGTAGGAGTAGGCGATGTAGAAGAGCGTTCCGGCCCACAAGAGCAGGCCGCGTATCGAGCCTCGGCGCGCAAACCACATCGAGACTAGGAGTAAAGGGACGCCTACAACTATGGTTACCGCGTCCTGTCCCACTAGTCCGGCCAGGTCGACAGGGT
>DASSJP010000334.1:0-12438 GCA_035691165.1 Rubrobacter sp. | reverse complement strand
GTCCAGATCCGGTCCGAGCTGGACTTCGGGTCTGCGGCTCTGGGCCTGGCCGTCGCTCTTTTCTTCGTCTCGGCCTCGCTTGCTTCGGTGGTCATGGGGCGTGTGGTCGAGAGGATAGGAGCGCACCGCGGGATGCGACTTTCAGCCGTCGGGAGCGCGGCCTCGCTGCTCGGCGTCGCCCTCTTCGCCGGCTCCTGGGAAGGGCTCGTGACCTGTCTGGTGCTCGGCGGGCTGGCCAACGCTGTCGCGCAGCCAGCGACGAACCTTTCGCTTGCCCGCGAGGTCCCCGCAGGGAGGCAGGGGGTCTCGTTCGGGATCAAGCAGGCTGCCATACCGACGGCGACCCTGCTCGCAGGCCTCGCCGTGCCTGGCATCGCCGTCACTTTGGGCTGGCGTTGGGCTTTCGCAGGAGGAGCCGCCCTCGCGCTTCTCATCGCCCTCCTCGTGCCCGCCGAGACCCTTGGCGGAGTCAGGCGTCTGAAGGAGGCGCGGGCGAAAGACGTGGCCGTCGCGCCGCTGGTCCTGCTCGCCCTCGGCATCGGGCTGGGATCTACGGCAGCGACTCCCCTCGGAGCCTTTATCGTGGAGTCCTCGGTCGCCTCGGGCCTGCACGTCGGGATGGCCGGGCTCCTTCTCGCGCTGGGGAGCGTGGCCGGCATCGTCGTGCGCGTGTGGTTCGGGCATCTGGCCGACGGTATGAGCGGCGGGCGCCTCAGGCTCGTCGCAGGCATGCTCGGGGTCGGTGTGGTTGGATTCTTGATGCTAGCGAGCGGAAAAGTGGGCCTAATCTTGCCTGGCACCCTTCTCGGTTTCGGGGCCGGATGGGGATGGCCCGGCCTGTTCAACTTCGCGGTCGTCAAGACAAATCCGGGCGCGCCGGCGGCGGCCACGGGGATCACACAGACAGGCGCCTCGGGCGGTGCTGCTCTCGGGCCGCTCGTCTTCGGCCTCGTGGTCGAGGCGGCCTCCTACCAGGTCGCGTGGCTCGTCTCTGGCGTTATCGCCCTACTCGCGCTCGTCGCCATACTCGCAGGGCGGGCCATGATCCTGCGCGACCGCGCCAGAGCGGCCGGGGAATCTGCGGGTTGAAGGGCGGTTTGTGCGCGGGCTCCCGAACCAGAAAGAGGCCGTCCGCGCGCTACCGCTTTACAAACGCTCGTGAAACCTAGTAACGTGCGCGTTATGAAGTCCTTCCTGAACTACGACAGGTCCTGGGCATACCGCTCGATGCTGCTCGTTACCGTCTGTGCGGTCGTGCTCGGGGTGTGGGCCAGGCTATACCACATTGGCTTCCCGCCCAAGATCATGTGGGACGAGAAGTACTTCCCGACCATGGCCGAGAAGTTCCTGCGCGGCATGTACCAGTTCGACCTGCATCCGCCGCTCGGAAAGTTCATCTTGGCCGTCGGCATCTCCTTCTTCGGCAACGAGCCTCTCGGATGGAGGATCATGCCTCTCCTGTTCGGCCTTGCCCTTTTGCCGCTGGCGGCGGCCCTCGGCTGGTACCTGTTCAAGGACAGAGTTGCCGCCATGCTGCTGACTACCTTCTTCGCGGTGGAGACCATATTCATAGTCCACTCCAGGGTCGGGGTCATGGACATCTTCCTCGTGTTCTTCGTCCTCGCTACCTTCCTCGCGGCGCTGAGGGCGGAGACTGGCAGGCAGGTGATCTGGCCCTCCTTGCTGCTCGGTCTGGCTATCGCCGTCAAGTGGGCCGCTTTCCCCGTTGCCATACCCGCCGGCTACGTGCTCTGGCGCAAGGGATTGCTCCGCCAGTTCCTGGCAGGGCTCTGGGTATCGGCGGTCGTCTACATCGCCGTTGTCTACGTCGGGGCGCTCATCACCATCACCACGAACCCCATAGAGGCATGGGTTTGGACGTGGGACTGGCACGTGAAGGCCGCGGCAAAGATCACCGTGGCCGTCGACCATCCGTGGGGCTCGCCCTGGTGGAGCTGGCCGATCATGCTGCGGCCGATACGCTTTTTCTACGGTGCGAACGCGGAAGGACTCTTGCAGGTGGTCGTCGCCATCGGCAACCCCCTGATCAGGTGGAGCAGCACCATCGCCGAGCTTGCGGGCGTCTTCGACATAGCGCGCAAGGCTATCGCAAGGAAGCTCTCTGCTGACGACCCGATCATTCCCATAGTACTCGGCTACTTTTTCCTCCTCGCGCCCTGGATGCCGGGCACCCGGATACCGTACATCTACAACTACCTGCCCATGTACCCCTTCGCCATCCTGGCGCTCGTCTACTGGCTGTGCAGGGTCTGGAACAACCAGCGGTGGGGGCCCTGGGTGGTCGTCGGCTTCGCCGTCTGCGCCGTGGCGCTGACCGTGTTCTTCCTCCCCATGGTGATAGCGCTGCCCATTAGCCAGGAAGACCTGATGCACCGCGTATGGACCGACTACTGGCTGTACGAGCAGAACCCGGTTCCCGGAAGCGGGTGTCTCCGCCCGAACCCAGGTCCTCTCTGCGGCTGAGGGCTACTGGACCTCGATAGCGTCGCTGGCCCTGATGCGGCCAGCCTTCACGACCCGCGCACAGATTCCGCCGCGTCCCTTGAGCGCACGCGTCATGCCTGGCTCTGTCAGGTCCTGGACGTGCCTGCACGGCGGACGGGGCCTGTCGTACTCGAGGACCGCCTCCCCGATCCTGAACCGCTTTCCTCGCAGGTCCCCGAGGCTGACGCCGCGCGTGATGATGTTGCGCCTGTGCTCGCCGTTGCCCACGCTTATGCCGAGCTCCCGCTCTATGTGTTCGAGGTCCTCCGAGGAGATCAGGGTGACCTCGCACACGTCGCCGTAGTTCGTCCAGTACCCGGTACCCTCGCAGTAGCGGTCGCCCTCGATGCCGCACCCCTCGACGGTGCGGACCTCCTCGACGCGCTCCATCGCAGCGCTTCCCTCGCTGGTGACGTAGATGCCCTCCACAACACCCTGCATACCTCGTTCCTTTCCTGTGGGAGCGGCTAGTAACCCCTGGATCGGGCGTCGGCGACTTCCTCCGCGTAGCTGTAGTCGTAGGCGCCGGAGTTGTTGCGGTCCCAGTAGTGGTGCGCCTCGTAGCGAAAGTTATGGTCGTCGATCCAGGACGCTGGATGATTCGCCGGCCACCTCTGCGCGCCCGCCCATTCGTAGCCCTGGACAAGCACAAGGCGACGGTCGCCGTTGGAGCGGATGGCGTCGAGCGCCCGCTGCGAGGCCTTCTCCCACACCTTCGCAGGCGAGAGATCCCCGACGCGCGGCATGCCCGCAGGCTCGTTCATGAGGCCGTATCCGACTATGCCGGGCATCCCTTTGAAGTTGTTGCTCAGGCGGCGCCAGAGGTCGGCGAAGTCGCCTATGGATAGACGGTCCGAGCCGATAGCGGAACGGATGCCGCGCCCGTTCCGCTCGATGTAGTAATCTCCGAAGTTGTGGACGTCGAGGATCACCTCGAGGCCGGCGCCTGTGGCGCGCTTCACCGCCGCTTTGAGCCTTCGCAACTCGGTCCCGTTTAGCGGGCCTCCTGGCGCGGGCTGGATACGCTCCCAGCGGAACTGGAGGCGGATGAGCCCTATCCCGCGACTCGCCAGATAATCGAAGGTCGCCTGCCCGTCGTAATGGTATGCGGTGTTGTAGCGCCCCGGGTTCTTGTTGGAGAAGTTGCTCGTCGCATCGAGCGAGTAAGGAGCGCCGAACTCGGCGCCAGAGACGTTGACCCCGCGCAGGTACGAAGGCGTGGTGGGACGCGCCTCGGTCACCACAGCCTGGGTGTTGGCCGAGTCCACACCGTTGGGGAATTGCCGATCCTCGTAGACGGCGAGCTTGTAATCCGTACCCCACCACTCGCCCGTGGACCACTGCGATACCCACAGTCCTGCAGCGTCGGCGTCGTCGTACCAGGCCTCTGCGAGTGAGTTCCAATTCGTGGCGTCGCCCGCGTAATCGTCGGGCCACCCGACCTCCCCGACATAGCCATCGACGCCGTTCTGATCGAGCCAATCTGTGAACTTCCCCAGTTCGGCGCGTATACGGCGGTGGAGCGCGTCTGGGGCCACGGTCTGTGCCGAGACCTCGCCGCGGCCCGCGAGGAGCCCGGGCATCGACAGCGCGGCGATACCCAGCCCTGCGTCCCTGACGAACCGGCGTCGCGACATTCCATTCTGTTCAGGCGTCTCGGACATACCACCCGGCTTCTGATTGCGCCTCGAACTCTACACTTCTACATTAATGTTTACCCGTTTGGTGGCGCCGCTAGTCGTGGAAGGGGTCGTGGGATCTTCACGGATCCTGAGAACCCGTGGGCTTTCCATAGCCCCCACCGCCCGGCGTCTCGACCGTCACGACGTCTCCTTCATCGAGATCCCGGCTCACTTTCGGCGGCAAATCCTCGCCGTTCAGCAGGTTGTGGCCGACCCTGCCAGGCTTCCCGCCCTCGGCGCCGCGCGGCCCGTGGCGCCTGCGGTCGGTGAGGAGGGAGAGGCTCGCTGGTTGGAGGACGCGCACGGAGCGGACGATGCCGTCGCCGCCGCTGTGCTCGCCGCCTCCGCCCGAGTCGTAGAGCAGCTCGTAGCGCTCGACGCGCATGGGATACTCCATCTCGAAGGCCTCGATGGGGGTGTTTAGGGTGTTGCTCATACCGACGTGGACGCCGGAGGGTCCTGGTCCTCTCGCGCTCGCGCCCTGTCCTCCGCCGATGGTCTCGTAATAGGTCCAGCCACTGCCCCCGATTATGGTGTTGTTCATCGTGCCCTGGCCCTGTGCCGGTATCCCCTTCGGGGCGAAGCCTGCGAGCGCGGCGAGCACGGAGTCCGCGATGCGGTTGGAGGTCTCGACGTTCCCCGCGACGACCGCAGACGGGTAGGTCGCGTTGACCAGGCTCCCCCGGGGAGCCTCTATGGTGAGCGGGGCGTAGGTACCCGCGTTGGCGAGGATGTCCTTGGGGAGCAAGACGCGCAGGGCGAAGTAGCTGGCCGAGCGGGTGACGGGGAGAGGACAGTTTATGTTGCCGCGGACGGCGTCCGCGGTGCCTGAGAAGTCTATCCTCATCGAGTCGCCATCTACTGTTACGGTCGCCTTAATTGGAATGTCCTCGTCAGTGATGCCGTCGCCCTCCATGCAGTCCTCTGCGGAGTGCTCGCCGTCGGGGAGGTCGCGGATAGCCTCGCGGGTACGTTTCTCGGCGTAGGAGATCACCTCGTCGAAGGCGGCGAGGACGGTGTCTTTCCCGCGGCGTTCTATCAGCTCTCCGAGGCGTTCTTCGGCGATGTTGTTGGCGGCGATCTGGGCCCGAAGGTCGCCGCGTCTCAGGTCAGGGGTGCGTACGTTGGCGAGGAGGAGGTCCATCACGTCGGCGACGTACTCACCGTCGCGCACGAGACGCACGGGCGGGATGATAATGCCCTCCTGGTAGATCTCGCGCGAGTCGCTGGGCATGGAGCCAGGACGCATCCCGCCGACGTCGGAGTGGTGCGCCCTGGTGACAGCGTACCCGATGATCTCCCCCTCATAAGCGACAGGCGAGACAAGCGTTATGTCCGGCAGGTGCGTCCCGCCTGAGTACGGGTCGTTTATGGCGAACACGTCGCCAGGCTCGGGATCACGGGCCATTATGGCCGCTACGGCCTCGGGCATCGCGCCGAGGTGGACGGGGATGTGCTCGGCCTGGGCGACCATGCGGCCCTCCGAGTCGAAGAGCGCCGTCGAGCAGTCGCGCCGCTCCTTGATGTTCGAGGAGTAGGAACCCCGGATCAGGACAGCACCCATCTCCTCGGCGATGCCGGCGAGGGCGCTGGCGAGCACCGAGAGGGTTACGGGATCGAGCCTCGATCTATCCATCATTCTTCTCCAGTATGAGCGTCCCCACCCCGTCTACTTTACCTGACCAGCCTGGCCGCACGACGCAAGTCGACTCCCTGAACTCGACGATCGCAGGACCGGTCACTTCAGAACCCCGTCCCATCTTCTCGCGGTCGTACACGGGTACCTCCATCCACTCCCCGTCGAAGTTGGCCTCCCGCACGCCTGACCCTGCGTCGCCCCTTGTTTCGGGCTCTGTGAGCTCCGGCTTCTCGACGGGGACCGTTGAGATGAGGCGCAAATTCACGAGCTCGACGGCCTCGTCCTCCATGCGGTAGCCGTAGCGCCGCTCGTGCGCGGCGTGGAAGCGCCCCTCCAGTTTTTCGAGAGAGTCGGCCTCTACGGTCAACTCGAACGACTGGCCCTTATAGCGCAGGTCAGCCCTGCGGGTGTGTTCGGGATCTGTGAGGTCTCCCTCCGACGTGCCCTCCATCTCTGCGAACCTGTCTTCGAACTCTCCCGCGTCGATCTCGTCCAGAGCGCATAGGTATGGGCTGACGTAGTCGCGACGGATGTCCGAGATGGCGAGGCCGAGGGCGGAGAGGACGCCGCCTGCGCGCGGGGCTAGGACAGTCTGCATGCCCAGTTCTTCGGCGAGCGCGCAGGCGTGCATCCCGCCTGCCCCGCCGAAGGCGAGCAGGGCGAACTCCCGCGGGTCGAGGCCGCGCTCGACGCTTATGATCCTGAGCGCGCGTGTCATCTCCGCGTTGGCCACGCGCACTGTGCCTAGCGCCACGTCTTCGGCCTCGAGACCCAGCTTCTCACCGAGCGCAGCCAGAGCTTTCTCCGAGATCCCGCGCCGCAGCACGACCTCACCGCCGAGTTCTGTGCCGTCGGCGAGGTAGCCGAGGAAGAGGTTGGCGTCGGTGACCGCCGGCTCCTGGCCACCCTTGTCGTATGCGGCGGGGCCCGGTTCGGCGCCAGCCGAGTGGGGGCCGACGCGCAGCGCGCCCCCCGCGTCGGCCCAGGCAATGGAGCCGCCACCCGCGCTGACGGTATGAACGTCCACCATCGGGAGCTTTATAGGGACGCCTGCGACGACCGTCTCCGTGGTCGTTTGGGCTTCGCCGGAGAGGATCGGGGCGACGTCCGTGCTCGTGCCGCCCATGTCGAAGGTGAGAAGGTCCGTGTAACCGCCGAGAGAGCCGACGTGGGCCGCGCCGACGACGCCCCCCGCCGGACCGGAAAGGATGCAGCCCGCGGCGTCGGAGATCGCATCATCAACGCTGGCTACGCCGCCTGAGGACTGCATTATGAGCGGCGCAGGGCTCCCCGCTCCTTCCACTCTCTCCGCCAGGTTCTCGAGGTAGGCGGCGAGCTTCGGGGCGAGGTAGGCGTCGGCTGTGGTCGTGGAGAAGCGCTCGTACTCGCGGAACTCGGGGAGGACCTCGCTACTCAGGGAGACGTGCACGCCAGGGAGCGCCCCGCGCAGCGCCTCGCCGACACGCCTCTCGTGTTCGGGATGCGCGAAGGCGAAGAGGAGGCAGACGGCGACAGCCTCTACCTTCGCCTCTTCGACGGCGGCGACGGCGGCTTCCAGGCTCGCTTCGTCGAGCGGCGAAAGCTCTCCGTCAGGTCCCATCCGCTCTACTACAGTGAAGCGCAACTCGCGCGGAACGAGGGCTGGCGGGCGGTCCTGCGCCAGGTCGTAGAGCGAGGGGCGGTGCTGGCGGGCTATCTCCAGCACGTCCCTGAAACCTTCGGTCGTGACGAGGGCCGTGCGCGCTCCCCTGCGCTCCAGCAGGGCGTTCGTCGCTACCGTCATGCCGTGGGCGAGGGCGACGACCGCGCCTGCCTCGACCTCCGAGGTTTCGATGGCGTTCATCACACCCTCTGACTGGTCGCGGGGGGTGGAGGGGACCTTGGCGGTGATCAGGCGCCCCCCACCGATGGCGACGAGGTCGGTGAAAGTGCCGCCGACGTCGACCCCGAGCCGCGTGCCGCGCCCTGCGTCCTCAGCCGGCATCGGTTGCCGTGGTCTGGGCGAGGGGTGCACGTGCGGTCTCGCGCATCGTCAGGATGGTGACGAGGGAGAGAACGGCGGCAAGTATGACGTAGTAGGCGGGCGAGAGGGGGTTGCCCGTGCGCGCGACGAGGAACGTCGCTATGTATGGCGCGGTCCCGCCGAAGATCGCAACCGAAAAATTGTAGCCGATGGAGAAGCCACCGTAACGTACCCTGGTGGCGAACAACTCGGCCCCCGCCGCCAGAGAGCAGCACACGAACAGGGATTCGAAGGCGGCGAGCCCGACGTGGGCCACGATCGCCGCAGCCAGACTCCCTGTGTTCATAAGCAAAAACAGCGGATATGTAAGTACGGCGAAGAGCGCGCACGAGCTTACAAGTAGCGGCTTGCGCCCAACGCGGTCGGAGAGCGCCCCGAGGGGTGGGATCAGGGCCAGCGCCACAAGTCCGGCCACCGTGGTCGAGGCGAAAGCGGCGGTCGTCGAGAAACCGAGCTCTGTCGTGAAGTAGACGGGCAGGTAGGTGAAGACGGTGTAGAAGCCGACGTTGTGGATGATGACGAGGCCCGCTATTTGCAGTATTGGGACCCAGTTCTTGGCTATCGTTTCCCTGAGCGGTGAGCGGGAGACCTCGCCTGCGTCCTCGAGCTCCCTGAAGTCAGGTGTATCCTCCAGCCTGAGCCGGATGTAGAGCCCGATCAGCCCCAGTGGTCCGGCGAGCAGGAATGGTATGCGCCAGCCCCACGCGTTCATGGCATCTTCGGAGATGACGGAAGAGAGGACGGTCGCCGATGCTGAGCCAAGCAGGAAGCCTATGACGACCGACCACACGAGAAAGCTAACTATGAAGCCCCTTCGTTCGTCAGGGGCATATTCGGCCAGGAACGCCGCACCGCCGCCGTACTCGCCCCCGGCCGAGAAGCCCTGTATACAGCGCAGGACGACGAGCAGCGTCGGGGCGATGATGCCTATTTGCTGGTAGGAAGGCAGAAGTCCGATCAAGAACGTGGAAGCCGCCATCAGAAGAATCACGGTCGCAAGCACCTTCTGGCGCCCGATCCTGTCCCCTAGCGGCCCGAAGAACAGCCCGCCCAGAGGCCGCGCGAAGAAGGCCGCGGCGAACACAGCGAACGTGCTCAACAGCGAGACCGTCGGGTCCTCATTAGGGAAGAAGTTCAACGCGATGAAGGTGGCGAGGAACCCGTAGACCGCGAAATCGAACCACTCTACGCAGTTCCCGATCGCAGCCGCGACCACGGCCTTCCTCAGTGTAGGCTCTGCGCTCTGTTCTCTGGATTGCATTCCTTCCTCCTGTCCCGATTACCCTTCATCAGCGTAAACCCAATCGTAGAGTCCCCCGGATCCTCCCGCTACATCTCAGCGGTGGAGACCTCAGGCCTCCTTTCTCTACAAATGCTAACTGTAACGTGCGGATGCTAAGAATTGCATGTAGAAACGGCCAATAGATAGCACGTCAAACTGTTGATAGCGCCAATTCGGGCCTGCTGACAGGTTCAATCGGGCGTTGCGACGGCGGCGTCGAAGCCTTCAGGGTCGAGGTGGCGGACCATGAGGGCGACCTTGAGGGTGAGAGCGCCTGAGAGGGTCTGGGAATCGAGGTCCATGAGGTCGGCGAGCTTGCCCAGCCTATACTTCACGGTGTTGGTGTGTACGTAGAGTGCGGCTGCTGTCCGGGTGGGGCTGAGGTCGTTATCCAGGTAAGTTTCGAGTGTGGCGAGGAGGTCGGCGCTCCGATCCTGGGCGAGGAGCGGGTCGAGCACCTTGTGGGCGCTCTCGAGCAAGTCTTCTCTGTCTGAGGAGCGGAGGAGGAGACCGTAGATCTTCCAGTCGTCCTGGCAGATTACGTCTTCTTCGGCATCGAGACGGTCGGCGAGTTCGAGCAGGGAGAATGCTTCTTTGTGGAGGCCTGCGAGGTCCTTAGGGGCCGTGAACGGGGCGCTCACGGCGACGCGGGCGCGCAGGCCGGGCAGATCTTCCCTTATAAGTCGGAGGAGACGCTCGGCGGGGGAGTGGGCGTTCTTGCCTGGATCGCAAGGGAGCAGGGCGACGAGGTGATCCCCGTCCAGACCGGCTATTCCGGGCGGAGTGGCGCCTGTAGCGAAGCTCCTGGCGAGGGAGAGGAGTCTGGCGCGCAGCGGACCGACGGACCTGGCGTCCATCTCACGGCGTCCCAGGTAGGCGTCGAGCGGCTCGTGTCCGAGGACGAGGACCCTGAGCGGCGCGCCTGAGAAGTCCAGGCCGAGGTGGCGAGCCCGCTCCCGCGCCTCCGACTCGTCCCTGAAGCGGTTGGCGAGGAGGTCTGCGAGAAGATCGCCTTTGATCCTGTCCTCAGTCTCCCTGGCGGCTCGCTCCCTTATGGCATAGAGGGCGAAGATCACAGCCCCCTGCTCCAGAGTGCGCAGAGCGAAAGTCCTCTGTGTTCCGGTCACGAGCGGCGCCGAGAGGTACCCACGCTCGTGACCACCGAGATCAACGGGCGCGACGAGGACCTTTTTGTCACCCGCATCGATGTTTCCGGCGCGGCCTGTCGTGTCGAGGTCGGAGAGATCTTTGTCCGCCGGTAGGCCGTCGTAGGCTTCAGGGTCGGAGGAGGAGAGGGGCTGTAGCCTGTCATCCTGCAGGACTACGGGGGTGTGGAGAACGTCGGAGAGGGTGTTCGTTATATCGTCGAGCGAGCGGTTCTCGAGGAGCAGGGCTGCGAGGGTCTCGTGGGTCTTCTCGGAGCGTTGCAGGAGGGCGTGCTGGGCGGTTACGTGCTCGTTCAGCGAGTTCAACTTCTCGATGGTCGAGCGTTGCGCCGAGATCAGACGCGCTATGCCTACTGCCGAGGCCGTCTGCTCGGCCACGACCATCAATGCCTCGACCTGATCTTCCGTGTACTCGCGGGGCTCGTCGTAGCAGTTGAGGACCCCTATGACCTCGTCCCTGAAGACGAGCGGGAGGGCGACTATGGAGTTGTACCCCTCGCGCAGAGCTGCCTCGCGCCAGGGGGCGAAGCGTGGGTCTTCCGTTATGTCGGGGGCGTAGACGGGCATCCCCGTGCGGAAGGCCTGGGCGGTCACGGAGCGGGACTCGGGACCGTCGCCTGTGATCTTCTGTTTGAGGTTTGTATTGAGGGCCAGGACGTACTCATCACCGAGCCCGAAGGAGCCCTCGATCAGCAGCTCTCCCGTCTCCCTGTTCGCCAAAAGCACGGCGCACGACTTGTGTCCCATCGTCCTCGAGACCTTCTCAGCGATCAGATCCAGGGTCGCAGGTAGCGGCTGTGCCAGGTTGAGCGCCTTCGAGATGGCGGTGAAGGCTCGCAGCAGGTCCCTGGTGTCGGCCTGGCCGGAGGTGCCTGACGGGACATCCATCTCGTCTCTACGGGGCCAGAAGGTCCCTGTTTAGCATGCTGGTGACGAACATGTGGCCTGGGGAGTGTGTGATCATGACTTCGGGCGCCGCCTCGATCGCGACCGCCTGCGGCGTGACCCCGCACGCCCAGAACACGGGAAGCTCGCCCGACCCTACCTCCACGGTATCTCCGTAGTCAGGACTGTCCAGGTCGGCTATGCCTATAGATTCAGGAGATCCGACGTGAACCGGCGCCCCGTGGACCTGGGGGACACGAGCCGTGGTCGTCACAGCCAGCGGGATCAGAGATCCTGGTATGGGACGCATCGAGACGACGAGCGGCCCCGAGAATTTCCCAGCCGGGGAGCATGCGACGTTGGTACGGTACATCGGAACGTTCGTGCCGTTCTCGATGTGGCGCAGGGGCACGCCGGCAGTGAGCAGCGCCTCCTCGAAGGAGAAGCTGCACCCGATCAAAAACGCCACGAAGTCGTCGCGCCACAGGTCCCGGATATCCGTCGGTTCATCGACGAGCCGTCCGTTTCGGTAGACGCGGTAACGGGGCAGGTCAGTGCGCAGATCAGCCCCCGAGGCTGTCAGCTTCGGCTCGGGGTCTCCGGGATCTGTGGCCTCGATCAGGGGACACGGCTTCGGGTTGCGCCCGCAGAACCGCAGGAAATCGAAGGCGTCGGCGTGGGGCAATACCACCAGATTGGTCTGGACGTACTCTCCGCAGACGCCCGGCGTGGGACGGTCCCACCCACCGGTGCGGCAGGCCTCCCAGAGACTATCTGGACCGGATATTTTCAGGGTGGTGCTCATTGACGTCACCTCTCGTCCATTCCGCTTCCTCGGACAAAACCCTAACATCAATCGCCATTTCCGGCACGATGCTGGAGCGTGTCTGCGAATTATCACTATCAGATCCAGACAATCGCACAGACCCGATCCCGTTGTCAGATTCATCTGGAATTCATCGCCTCCTGCTACCGTGCGAAGAGTGAGGTCATGTGATGAGGAGACAGGAAGAAGAGGATGAAACACTTCCTGGAGACGTTATACCGCCAGGTACCGAATTATTTCTAGTTAGGCGGCAATGCTGCAAACGGATGGGAGATGGCACATGCCAACCTTTGCACCGAAACAGAATCGATCTCCAGGCTCGGCATCTTCCAGCTTTGTTGGGTTGCGGACGGCAACGTCTGCGCAGAATTATCACACAAACCCTCTACCAACCTTCCAGCGCAAGATTGGGAAGCAAATGGTACAGCAG
>DASSJP010000333.1:0-4535 GCA_035691165.1 Rubrobacter sp. | reverse complement strand
GTTGCCCTCGGAGAGCCTCACCACCTTGCTCCTCGGATCGTAGTGGTCGGTGAGCTGTCCTGCCACAGGCTCGACCCGGACGTTGGTGAGGCCGTTTCGGTCCAGTATCATTCGCGCCGTCTGGGCGCCGGTCAGCCCGCTCGCGCTAGGCTGCTTCGAATACTTCGAGTAAGAACTCCTCACCCAGAGGGCAGCGGCCCCCGAGATGAGCATGCCGACGATCATTATGAGTAAGTAACCGCCGAATCCACCTGGTATGAACAACGTCAATCCTCCTAGCAAGTTTACAGCGCATATTTTACTACACAGCTATACGCGGGAACGCCCGAAAAGTTCCGAGAAGACCGCCCATAGAGCGCGTTTCAATGGGATCGACGGCGTACCGGACCGGCCCGATGCGCGAGCAAGAATCGGGGCGGGATCTAAGGACCCGCCCCGACTCATCGAACTAATTTTTGCTCTTGTCAGCTCTGCTGGCGGGCCTCCTTCAGGTCGTCAACGACGGACGGGTCGGCGAGGGTCGAGGTATCTCCCAGGTCATCCTCGCCCTCGGCCACGCCCCGGAGTACGCGGCGCATGATCTTACCGCTCCTCGTCTTGGGGAGGTCAGGGGTGAAGATGATCTCCTCGGGCCTCGCGTGCGGGCCTATGGCCTTCCTGACCTGATCGTTGAGCTCCTTTATGAGATCGTCGGAGCCTTCCGTGTCGCCTTCGAGGATCACGTAGGCCACGATGGCCTGACCCTTGTCCTCGTCGTTCCGCCCGATAACGGCAGACTCGGCCACGGAATGGTGGGAGACGAGCGCGCTCTCGACCTCCATCGTGCCGATACGGTGGCCTGAGACGTTCATCACGTCGTCTATCCGGCCAGTAATGGTGTAGTAACCATCTTCATCCCTCTCGGCGCCATCCTCGACGAAGTACTTGTCGCCGAGCCTCTCCCAGTAGGTCTTGCGGTAGCGCTCGGGGTCCTTGTAGATCGTGCGTAGCATGCTCGGCCATGGCTTGGTGATAACCAGGTTCCCCTTGCCCGGACCCTCGATGGGCTTGTCGTCCTCGTCGTAGATGTCCACGGAGATACCGGGGAATGGTCGGGTGGCGCTGCCAGGCTTGAGTGGGGTGATGCCTGGGAGAGGTGCGATCATGATCGCGCCGGTCTCAGTCTGCCACCATGTATCCACGACAGGGCAACGCCCGCCGCCGACGTTCTTGTAGTACCACTCCCAAGCCCGCGGGTTGATGGGCTCGCCGACGGTGCCCAGCAGCCGCAACGACGAGAGGTCGTGCTTCTCGAGCGGCTCGGTGCCCTGCTTCATGAACGCCCTTATGACGGTCGGCGCCGAGTAGTAGATCGTGACCCCGTGCCGCTCGATGAGGTCCCAGTGCCTGTCTGGACCGGGATAACTCGGCGTCCCCTCGAACTGCACGGTGGTGGCACCGTTGCTCAAGGGTCCGTAGACGAGATAGGAATGCCCTGTGACCCAGCCGATGTCGGCCTGGCACCAGTAGACGTCGTCCTCCTTGAGGTCGAGCACCCACTTGGTCGTGGCCTTGACCTGCGTGAGGTAGCCGCCAGTGGTGTGCACGATCCCCTTCGGCTTGCCCGTCGAGCCCGAGGAGTAGAGGATATAGAGGATGTCCTCGGAGTCCATCTCCTCGGCCGGACACTCGGCGTCGGCCTCGTCCATCAGGTCGTTCCAGAAGTGGTCGCGACCCTCGGTCATGGGCACGTCATCGCCGCTGCGCTGAGCGACGACCACGCTCTCGATGGAAGGCGTGTCCTGGAGAGCCTCTTCGGCGTTGGCCTTCAAGGGTGTCACCTTGCCACCACGCGGTCCACCGTCTGCGGTCACGAGGACCTTCGCCTCGCAGTCGTTGATGCGGTCGCGCAAAGAGTCCGCTGAGAAAGCGCCGAAGACGACGGAGTGAGGAGCCCCGATACGGGCGCACGCGAGCATGGCCATTGGCAGCTCGGGGATCATGGGCATGTAGATCGCCACAGGATCGCCCTTCTGTACGCCAAGCCCCTTGAGCACGTTGGCGAACTTCTCGACCTCGGCCTTCAGCTCTGAGTAGGTGAAGGTCCTGCTGTCGCCAGGCTCGTCGCCCTCCCAGAGAATAGCCGTCTTGTCGCCCCTGCCCTGCTCGACCTGGTAATCGAGGCAGTTGTAAGAGACGTTGGTCTTGCCGCCGACGAACCACTGGGCCTCGGGCGGGTCCCAGTTGAGGACCTGATCCCATTCCTTGAACCAGTGCAGTTCCCTGGCCCGCTCGGCCCAGAAACCCTCGTAGTCCTCCTCGGCCTCCTCGTAGATCGAGTCGTCCTTCACGTTCGCCCGCCCGGCGAATTCCTCCGGAGGCTCGTACATGCGGACCTTTGTCTCTTCCGCCACCTCTACTCCTTTCCTTCGTATTACCTTACGTCTGCCCGTGCGGAGCACGGACCCCGCGGAGAAGGGCATCCCGAAAGCCAGCCCGGACGCCGTAACGCGGGCCGTTACGGCCCGGGTCATCTGCGCGGTTGGCCGTTTCAAAAGACGGGTTCCCTTTCCGCTTTCATTTGTATGTTCCCCATTCTTGTCCCCATTAATCATGCTGACAGGTGGTGGATCTCCCGGGTTCGCCAGGACTGGCGGTAGATCGACACTTCGGGTCCGCCTCTGGCGATGGCCCCGCTCATTCCCTAGACTGTGCCGGACCCTGCGGAGCTTGAAGAATCGGGAGGCAAGATGGGCGGATTGCTCGAAGGCAAGAAGGTACTGGTAACCGGTGTCCTGGATCGGCGTTCGATAGCCTTCTCGGCGGCGCGGCTGGCCCAGGAGCAGGGGGCGGAGATCGCCCTGAGCGGCTTCGGACGCGCAAGACGCCTCACGGAGCGAACAGCCAAACGCCTCGACCCTGAACCTCCCATCCTGGAACTCGACGTAAACAAGCCTGGGGACATCGAGGCGGTCGCGGAAGACCTGAAGGAGCGCTGGGGTGAGCTCGACGGGATCGTCCACGCCATCGCCTTCGCACCGGAAGACGCCCTGGGCGGCAACTTCCTCACCGCAGAATGGCCCTCAGTCGCCACCGCACTCCAGACCTCGGCCTACTCCTTGAAGGCACTCTCCGT
Source organism: Rubrobacter sp. (assembly GCA_035691165.1). Taxonomy (GTDB): domain Bacteria; phylum Actinomycetota; class Rubrobacteria; order Rubrobacterales; family Rubrobacteraceae; genus Rubrobacter_D. Next base: position 1,420 of record DASSJP010000333.1, on the reverse strand, counting down.
CGGCCTCGCCGATCTACTCAAGCCAGGTGCCTCGGTCGTCGGCCTGGACTTCGACGCCCGTGTGGCCTGGCCCGCCTACGACTGGATGGGCGTGGCCAAGGCCGCCCTGGAGAGCACCTCGCGCTATCTCGCGCGCGACCTCGGGGAGCGCGGCATCAGGGTCAACCTCGTCTCGGCGGGCCCGATCAAGACGCTGGCGGCGAAAGGCATCAGCGGGTTCGAGGAAATCGAAGGCGAGTGGGGACGCCAGGCACCCTTGGGTTGGGAGACGGGCAACCCAGAGCCTGTCGGACGCGCGGTGGTAAGCCTGCTCTCGGACTGGTGGCCAGCCACCACAGGAGAACTTATACACGTGGACGGCGGCTACCACGCGATGGGAGCCCCGATCAGGTAGAGCCCGCAAGTAGAGCCCGCTGTCGTCGCCCCCGATAGTTGCCCCGCAATCTTGTGAGAGCTACCTGTAGTTCCCTGTTCATGCCCCTATGGCTTTGAGCGCTCCAAGAGCTTCCTCCACGTGCCTGGCTGCCGCAAGTTGTGAGGAGAAAACGTGCCTGACCACGCCGTCCCTGTCTATGACGTAAGTCACCCGACCTGGGAAGAGACCAAAGGTGTTCGGAACCCCGTAGAGCTGTCTCACCTTCCCTCCTTCGTCGCTCAAGAGGGTGAAGGGCAGTTCGTGGATCTCGGCGAAATTTCTGTGCGATGCCACGGAATCGGAGCTTATACCTATGACCTCGGCATCGAGCCTGCCAAATTGCTCGTAATCATCCCTGAATGCGCACACCTCTCTGGTGCAGCCGGGTGTGTCGTCCTTGGGGTAGAAGAAGAGAACCACAGGCTTTTTGCCCAGGAAGTCTCCGAGGCTGACCATCGTTCCGGACTGAGAAGGCAGCGTGAATTCAGGTGCCACAGACCCCGCATCCACTATGCCCCTCGCCTGTCGCAAGTTCATGAGCCTCTATCCCGGTAGTCCCGGTCCGCTTAAGTCATTCTATGCGCTATTCGGGCGAAGCAATGTGAAAGCGACGAGGGGCCGAGATCCTACGGGTCGATCTGCCGAACAAGGAGAGACAGCGGATTCGGTGGTACTCGCTTCCCGGTACTCCCGAAGACTCTGTCTGGGATTTATCTCGTCGAGATATCTCTCCTTGAGGCCTTTTTCGGAGCTCTCACTCCCTGGTTTGCCTCGTGGAGATCTATCCTTTTGGGATATCTCTCTGAGTGAGTCTTCTTTCTCGAGAAGCTTTCTTACCTCTTCCGCCGTCTCTGTAACAAAGGATACTATCACCGACTGGACGGCAGGTAAAGGGGTTGGGGCAAGGTTTTCAATAATTCTTCTCAGAAATTCTGCGCTTCTTCTGGAGATTGGTCTTCAGACTCTCCTGGCGAGGGAGGCGAACTTGGTGTACTGCTCCATCCA
>DASSJP010000332.1:0-5616 GCA_035691165.1 Rubrobacter sp. | reverse complement strand
CGCTCCTCCGCAATATAGACCGTCACCTCGGAGTTGCGGCGTAGGTTCCTCACCCAGTCCGAGTGAACGCCGCCTCCAGAGAGCATATACAGGGTGCGCGACTCTGGTACGAGGGCGAACCACATCTCGATCTCGTGCGGACTCCCCGTCAGGCGCCCCTTCGTCGTCAGGTAGCAAAAGTCCTCGCCTGCAAGTGCGCGAAGATCAGGCATCAGGTTTCGGGCCACAGGCTTCAGGATTGCGGAGAGCGCGTCCTGGGCTCGAATTCGAACGTCCGTCACGCTGCGAACGGCCCTTGCCTGACAGCTGAAACTTGATGCCTGAAGCCTCTCTCAAGCCTTCTCGCGCTGGCGCAGCTCGATGCGACGGATCTTGCCGCTCGTCGTCTTCGGGAGGTCGCCGATGAACTCGATCCGGCGCGGGTACTTGTACGGGGCCGTGTTGGCCTTGCAGTAGTCCTGGATCTCCTTCGCCAGCTCCTCGGACGGCTGGTAGTCCTTGCCGACGACGATGTAGGCTTTCACGACGCTTCCCCTGTCCTCGTCAGGTACCGGCACGACGGCGCTCTCGACGACCGCGGGATGCTCGATGAGAACGCTCTCGATCTCGAAGGGCCCGATGCGGTAGCCTGCGGAGAGGATGACGTCGTCCGAGCGTCCCACGAACCACATGTATCCGTCCGAGTCTCTGTATGCCCTGTCGCCGGTGAAGTAGTATCCGTTGCGGAAGACTGCTTCCGTCTCGTCGGGCTGTTCCCAGTACTCTTTGAACAGCGCGGGGATGCGCCCTGCGAGGGCTATGTCGCCGGGCTCGTCCGGCGGACACTCGTTGCCTTCCATGTCCACGATTTTCATGTCGCAGCCGGGAGACGGCTTGCCCATCGAACCGGGCCGTACTTCGAGGCCAGGGTAGTTGGCGACGAGCAGGGTGTTCTCCGTCTGCCCGTAGCCGTCGTAGATGGTCAGGCCGTGCAGCTCTTTCCATCGCTCGATGACGGGAGCGTTGAGAGGCTCTCCTGCGGAGACGGCGTGGCGGATTGAGGAGAGGTTGGCTTGCTCGAGTTCGGGAGTCTTGGCGAGAAGCCGGTACTCGGTTGGGGCCTGGCACAGGACGGTTATGCCGTAACGCTCCATCAGTTCGAGGCGTTCCGCAGGGTCGAAGCCACCCTCGTGGAAGAAGATCTCCGTCCCCTGGCTCCACGGTCCGAGAAATACGTTCCAGATGCTCTTGGCCCAGCCCGTCCCGGAGGTGCACCAGAGCCTGTCACCCTCCTGTAGATCGAGCCAGTACTTGGCCTGCATCCACTTGGCGTGCGTATAGCCGTGGGTGTGCAGAACGCCCTTCGGGTGCTTGGTCGTCCCCGACGTATACAGGATGAAAGCGCCATCGTCAGCCGCCGTATCCTCAGCCGTGAAGTCATCCGAAGCCGCATCCATCAACGTCTCGTAGGAGTCCCAGCCGTCGCTCTCCTCTCCCAGAGAGATGAAGTGGCTGAGGCCGGGGACGTCCCCGCGTATCTTCTCGACCTCTTCGATGCCTTCGGGGCCGGAGATCATGGCCCCGGAGCCGGAGTGCTCCGCCCTGAACTTGAGGTCGCCGGCCCTGAGTTGCGGGGCGCATGGGATGGCGATGGCTCCTAGCTTCAACAGGCCCGTCAGGATGGCGTGCCACTCGGGTATCTTGCCGAGGAGTACCATCACCCTGTCGCCGCGACTGATGCCCATCTCTCTCGCCGCGTTGGCGAATCTGTTCGAGAGAACGGAGAACTGGGCGAAGTCCAGTCGCCTCTCTTCGCCGCTCGTCCCCAGCCAGATCATGGCCGGACGGTCCTGCGCGGCCCACCTGTCGACGACGTCGCGCCCGAAGTTGAACCTCTCCGGCGTCTCCCAGTCGAAGTCGGCGTAGGTCTTCTCGTAGTCCCCGATGTTGGCCACGGTCCCTCACCTTTCCCCAAAGGTAGCTCTCTTGATGCCGCATTTTACTAGAAGCCATCTCACAAGCGGTACGGCCTCGCCTGAGGCGGCGAGTGGACGTGGACGACGGGTGGCGGGAGTCTTTGGAACCCCCGGTCCCTCCGTTGTTGGCTGCTACTCTACGCGCCTGGCCGCCGAGAACTCGGAGGTGTCCGTGGGGAGCAAGGTCGGGGGACTGTTCGGGTCGGGGACGAGCCTGGTCGCCGTGGCGGTCACGAACTCTCCCGCGTTGAGCGCCGTGGCGAACGTGAAGGAGACCCTACCCTCGCTGTTGGTCGTCACGGTCCTCTCGCCCAGGAAAGTCTCGCCCTCGCCGAAGCCGGTCGGGATGTTCGGTGCGGGGTTGGAGAAGAACTGGATGGTGAAGGTCTTATTGGGACGGCTGTTCAGCCTGCCTGCGATGGCCGTGGTGCTGGCTGAGGTGATGGCGGGGAAGTTCTGAAGCCTGTTGGGGCCGGTGTCGGGGTCTTGATTGTCGTTGGCGGTCACGCCGTCGTTGTTCAGCGCGATGCCAAGCCCGCCCGGACTGCCGTTCTCGAAGATGGAGTTGCGAAGGATGCTGTTGCCCGTTGCACCGTCTCCGATGACCATGACCCCGTTGTTGGCGTTGCCGGCGATGGTGTTCGCGGCAGCGGTGGCCGTACCCCCTATGGTGTTTCCGCCCGCCTCGGAGATGAACACGCCGTGGAAATTGCGAAGGAATCCTGTCCCGCTCGCGTTTGTGCCTATGAGGTTGCCCTGGACCGCATTGCCGCCCGCACCGCTTCCGAGCATCGAGACTCCTGTGCCGCCGTTGCCTGAGATGACATTGCGCGCCCCCGTTACCGTACCGCCGACGAAGTTGCCCGGCGTCTCGACGCGCACACCGACTTCGGCGTTGCCGAGGTCGGAGGTGCCGTTCACGTCGGTTCCTATGAAGTTGCCTTCGACTTTGTTGAATGTGGCGCTGCTCGTGCCCGAGATGAAGACGCCGTTCGCGTGGTTGCCAGAGATGACGTTACGCGTACCGGCGCTAGTGCCTCCGATCGTGGTACTGCTGGAATTCCCGATGCGCACGCCGTCCTGGGCGTTGCCGAAGTCGGAGCTTCCGTTGAAGTTGGTGCCGATGCGATTGCCCAGGATCTTGTTATTCGTGGAGGAGGTGCCGACGATCTCGACGCCGTGCTGGCCGTTGTCGGAGATCGTGTTCCCCTGCCCTGCGGACGTACCGCCGATCTCGGCCCGGGGCGCGCTACTTACGCGCACACCGTCCAGGGTGTTCCCCAGGACTCCATTGCCGTTGCGGTTGAGCCCGATGTAGTTGCCAAGGATCCTGGTACCCGAGGCGCCGATGTTGTCGATCAATACCCCGTGATCGTCGTTGCCCGAGATGATGTTGCCTTCCCCTGTCTCTTGTTCCCCCTCGTCCTGCCCGGCTCCGTTCTCGCCGTTCCCTCCTATGACTACGTCGTGAGCGAAGAACACGTGCACGCCGTTATCGGCGTTGCCAAGGTCATTTGCGGCGTCCGCGTCCGTGCCTATGTGGTTGTTTGAGATGACGTTGCCCGAGGCGCCCGCGCCATCGACGAAGACGCCGTTATCGTCGTTGCCTGAGATGATGTTCTGCGCCGCGTTTGCAGGGCCCCCGATCAGGTTGTCGGCCGACTCGATGTGCACGCCGTCTACGCCGTTGCCCCTGTCTATGGTGCCGCCCGGGTCGGTGCCTATGAAGTTGCCCTCTAATTTGTTGCCGGTCGCTGTGTCGGAGGAACTCTTCCTGATCAACACACCGTGCTGGCCGAAGCGGTTGATGGTGAGACCCTGGACCAGACACGCAGACGCCTCGATGACAAGCCCGGATGCTGCCAGGCGAGACCCGTTGGGCCGACGCCCGCTGATCTCGATCCTGAGTACCGCGCTGTTTGCGTTGGTCGACGCGCTGTTGACGGCGAACCCATCCTGCGTGTAACCGTTGATGGTGACTTTGTCGCTTATCGTGGGCAACGGCGTGGCCGGAGAGATGGTCTTGACCTCAGGCCCCGCAATGGCGGGGTTGTCGGGTATGTCGAACTCGATGGTCTCGGTGGTGGACTGATCGTTGGAGACGATGATCGCCTCCCGCAACGTGCATTCTGTGGGGTTACAGCCGCCGGTACCAGGGTCCGCCGTAGAGTTGACGGTGAGACCTATGGCGCGGGCGGGACTGGAGACAAGCAGCACGACCAACAACGCTACCATCACCGCCAGCCCGAAGCCAAAAGCTCTCTTCTGCGCCCCGATGATGTTAGTTCCGATCATCTCGCCTGCTCCTCTCCTGGCAGAACGAGAAGCATCACCCCGTACGCCCCGGTATGTTACGAGAGTAGCTTAAGCTCGTAACAGGCGACGGCGCATCCCCCGTATGGGTGATTTTTTCCGTTACGACCGTGTGGCTTTCTCGTTACAAGCAGGACGTTCTGCCTCTGTGAGCAGCCGGAATCCTTTCGGCGTGGGGTGCTCCGGGTAACAGAGATCGGAGCATCAGTCGATGGGAGGACTTCGAGGGGTCGTTGGCGTCCCGCACGTGGGATGCGCCGGGCATCGTCAAGCCTTGGGCAACGGGCGCCAGGATCCTCTCCCTTGCGGCGCTCGGTGCATCGTCGCCACCGCGGGTCTGCTCTGCACCGAAACGAACTGGAGGAGCGCCACACGTCGCGGTATCAGCCTGACAGCGAGAAGATCTCTTCGACGGGTTAGCTGCTCCTCCGCTCCCGGACCCGTCCGTCTGCAACCGCCGACTCCGCGGCGGTCCTGCCGAAGACGAGGGCCGAGGCGAGGCCGCTCGTGTATCCGCCGGCTGAGACCCCGCCGACCTCGACCCCCGCGGCGTACAGGCAGGGGATCGGCCTTTCGTCCGTGCTGCGCAGGACCCTGCAACCCGCGTCCACGGCGAGCCCGCCTACCGTGTGAGTTATGGACGGCGCGACTTTCACGGCCACAAAGGGCGGGACGCGCAAGGGTTCGGTCCGGCTTGTCCTGGGGGGGGAGATCTCTTCACCCGAGGCGATGGCAGCATTGTATTCCTCAAGGGTACGGAGAAAGGCGTCGCGGGGCACGCCGCGCTCGTCGAGTTCGTCAGCCAGCTCCCCGAGGCTTGTTGCTTCGAGAACGGTACCTCCCGTGCTCCTGGCTGTGTCTACCATGTCTTTCGCGGTGCGTTCGCGCACGCGGCCTTGGAGTCCGGCGGCGTCAAGGACATACCAGGCGTAGAGTCCAGGCTGGTGGGCTGTGGCCCACGTCAGGGCCGTCTCCGACCAGTCCGCGCCCTCGTCGGCGTAGCGTTCGCCGCGAGCGTTGATCGCCACGGCGTAGCGGCCGTAGAGCTGGGAGGCTTCTACGAACCGTTCAGGAGGAAAATCGGCGGGGGGAGCGGGCATGTTGCGGCCGTAGAACTCGTCGAGACCGGCGCTCGCGAGCGCGCCCTTCTCCAGCGCCGCGCGAAAACCGTCCCCCGTGCTCCGGGGGTGCGCCCGCACCAGCATCCTGCCAGGTCCGCCGATTATGTAGCGTCCGACCAGCTCCGGATCGGCGCCGAATCCCCCTGAAGCCAGGATCACGGCGTCAGCCGTGTGCGTTTGATCCGACGCCACCACTCCTGTTACGCGTCCTGCCAGGTCATCAAGGA
>DASSJP010000331.1:0-7743 GCA_035691165.1 Rubrobacter sp. | reverse complement strand
CGCAGGGTGTCACCCTCCGTGACCCTTATCTCTGGTCCGGGTACGCTCCCCTGGTAGCCCCAGGTCTGCACCTCGCGGCCACCCACCTCGAACTCCAGTGGAGCGGCCTCGAGGGCATGCTCGCGACCGTGACCGGTCTTCGCGGGGCGCTGGGCTTTGGGCAGAGATCCTTGGTCGCCCACGGACGGAACACCGCAGCTACTCAGTGTCAACGCCCCCACGCCGGAGCCCACGAGTTTCAAGATATCTCTGCGAGTCAGCCTTGTGGGGCCCCTAGCTATCTTGGCCTCGTTCCTTTCGAGCCGTGCGCGCATTGCACCAGCCATCGCAAAGCGTTCTCCACTCATGCTCTACGCAGAAATCGCTCGCTCTTGGGCATTTTTAGCCTTCATCCAGCCCTCGTAGCTACCCTCAAGCTCGACCACATTGTCGAATCCCGCGGCCCGCAGCGCGCTCGCTACCACGGCGCTACGAGTTCCGGTCTGGCAGTGCGCGACGATAGGGCGGTCGCGGGGCAGCTCATCGAGGTGCCACATTACGCGCCCACCGTGCAGCTGGATGGCGCCGGGGATGTGGGAGGCTTCGTATTCGTCCTTCTCACGCACGTCCAGGACGAAGGGGTCTCCGAGTTCCTCGAGACTCTCCGGTGAGACTGTGGATACGCGTTCATTTTGGAGACCCCCGATGCTGGTAACGTAACCAACGACGCTATCCACGCCCACGTAAGAGAGCTTGTTACGCAACTCGCTCGCCTCGGCCTCGTCTCCCGCTAGCAGTACGATCGGCCTCCCGTCTTTCTCCGGATCTATGACCCAGGAGGCCCGGGTGGCGAAGCTTCCTCCCGCCGGGATGTTGAGCGATCCGGGAACCGCGCCCTTCGCGAAATCCTCGGAGGCGCGGGTATCCACGAGAATGACCTCGTCTCGAGCTAGCGTCGCCTCGAGCGAGGCGGCATCGTAGCGCCGTAGCGGCGGCCTTTCCCCGAGCAGGACAGGACCCATCTTGTTCTCGCGCTTCATGCGTCCGAAGTAGGCGGGGGCGTCTGGCTGTCCCTCGAGCAGCGCTTCCACGAAACCTTCCTCATCCTGCCTTTCCACGTAGCCACCCCACCAGGAGAAGAGCCGCTCGTAGCCGACCGTGGAGCTCGGGACGGCGCCCAAAGCCTTGCCGCAGGCGCTCCCCGCACCGTGTCCCGGCCAGACCTGCACGTAGTCGGGTAGCGCGAGGAACCTTTCGCGCAGGCTCCGGAACATCTGCTTGGCGCCCACAAACCGCGTATCCTTCCCGCCAGCGGCCTCGTCGAGCAGGTCAGGCCTGCCCAGGTCCCCAACGAACACGAAGTCCCCCGTGAGGATAAAGCCGGGCTCATCGGTGGTCCCGCCATCCGTTATCAGGAACGAGAGGTGCTCCGGGGTATGGCCCGGGGTGTGGATCGCCCTAAGCGTCACGTTGCCAACTCTAATCTCGCCTCCGTCGTAGAGCTTCTCGCCCTCGAAGCCGTACTTACACTCGGCGTCGCCCTCATCCGATAGGTAGAGCGTGGCCCCTGTTGCCGCCGCCAGCTCTCTCGAGCCTGACAGGTAATCGGCGTGGATGTGCGTCTCGGTTACGGCCACGATCCTCAGGCCGCTCTTCTCAGCCTCGTCGAGGTAGACCGCGATGTCGCGTCGGGGGTCGACCACTACAGCCTCACCAGTGGCCTGGCAACCTATGAAGTAGCTGGCCTGTGCCAGATCGTCATCGTAGATCCGCGTGAAAAGCATTGTCTGATCCTCTCTTTCGTTCTCGCCGTTCTCCGATCCTCAGGAACTGACCGGGGGCTCCCCTTCTTTGAGAGCCTCAACCATAGCGCCCACATCGCACCCCGCCTGGTTATAGGGCAGCTTCGCGAGAAGCCTCGCCATCCCGCAGGAGTCTGTCACGCCCGCGAAGAGGAGTCCGCCCCCGACGAACGCCGAGAGGAGTCCGAAACGCGGGTGCGCCTTCACGGCGAGGAGACCGCCAGCCGCCGCGAGAACGCCCGCGGCGATCCTAACCTGACGCTCCAGAGAGATCCTCTCGCGACCACGCTCAACCGGCTTGCCGACCGCGACCCATGCGTTGACGCCCCCCTCGAGGACGTGCAAGTTGGGCATACCGGCCAGCTTGAGCGCCTCCTCGGCCTGGCGGGAGCGCGATCCGCTCTGGCATACGAGGACCACGGGAACATCGACGTCCTCTCTTATCTCGGTCGCATGCTCACCCAAGGTGTCGAGCGGTACGTTGTACGAGCCGCTGATGTGCACCGACTCGTACTCGGCAGGTGTCCTCACATCGAGCAGCCGCAGATCGTGCCGCTCGCGCAACAGTCCGTCGAGCCGGTTCGCATCCAGTATCGTAGGAATCGTCTTGTCCTCCATAACTTCCATACCAAACTCCTCTTACAAAACACTTGCTACTTGGCTACTTCGCGCTCACGTAGCGAAAAGCAGCCCTCTTTAGTCTGTTGCTCCTCAGGCCCACTCCCGTGGCGATCTCCCTTGCCTTCTCTGGGGTTCTGCCCTCGTCGAGGATCAGGTAGGGGATCAGGAGCGCCCCCACCCTGTTGGCACTAGAGCAGTGCACCAACACTGGGCGGCGTCCACCATCGCGTATGAGCTCCCGGAAGCGATCGAAGGTTTCATTGTCGATGTCCATGTGACCCACGGGGATGTTGACGTACTCCATCCCTGCCCAGCGGACGACCATACCCCACTCGTCGGGGCGCGGAGTCTCTTCGGGTGTACGTAGATCCACCACCGTCTTGTACCCAGCCTCTGCCAGTCGCTTCAAGTATTGCTCTGTCGGTTGACCCGCCGTTGCCACGTACTCGAGCGGCTGGCCCACATTGTTTAGGCCAGGAATGATCTCGCTAACGTCTCTCACTTTCTCTCCTTCTCCTTTGAAGGCCTATCGTCGGGCTATGCTTTGCTTCGGTCCTACAAGAAGGGGACCACCCCGCGGTTCTGGTAGAGAATGAAGATGCCCATCACGATCAGGAAGACCGCGAAGGCTTTCTTGAGCGCTCCCTGAGGCACGTAGCGCACCAGGTACGTTCCTCCGAGGCTCCCGGCTATGGCCATCGCGGTAAAAAGCGCCAGGTATCCCCAGCGGACCTCGACCTGCCCGAGGTATCCTGCGAACCCGGCAGCGGACTTCATCGCGATCACCAACAGAGACGTTCCCACTGCCACCTTCATGGGCACCTTGCCCAGCACGACCAGAGCAGGCACGATGAGGAAGCCGCCTCCCACGCCCACCAGCCCGGTGAGGACACCAACCGCGAGTCCCTCCACGACAATAAGCCCATGGGACATCCTTTTGCCAGCGTAGTCTTCATCCGGTCCGTCTTCGGGGGAATTCGATCCGTTCTCCCGGAACATGAAGTAGGCGGCCACGATCATCACGGCGGCAAACAGAGCAAGTTGCGCTGCTCCGCTGAAGAAGACCGCCAAACGTGCTCCGAGGTAGGTGCTCGCCATAGCCACCGCTCCGAAGATCAAGGCTACGCGCAGGTTCACGTTGCCCGACCTCCAGTGCCCTACAGCGGCGAAGAGGCTCGTCACACCTACCACCGCGAGGCTCGAGGCTATGGCCTCCTTGGCGCCGAAGCCCACCACGTACTTGAGTATGGGCACCGCGAGGATCGATCCCCCACCTCCCAACAGTCCCAGTGAGATGCCCAACAACGCAGCGAGCAGAAGGCCTATGATCGCCATGATCCCTCGACTCCTTTAGACGCGACGCCGCCATTCACCTCTAGGTCCCTTCAACTAGTTCGATGTCCTCTTTGCGGAGCATCAGGACGCCGCCGTCGGCGACATGCTCGACGTCCTCTATACCGGCTCGCTTCAATAGCGATGCAGCAAGCGCGCTACGAATCCCCCCGGAGCAGGCCACGGCCAGCGGCTTGCCGACGTTCCGGAGCCCTTCCGAGACCCCATCACGCAGTGTTCGGTAGGGAGCGAGGATCGAGCCCTCCACGTGGCCGGCTTCCCACTCTTCTTCGTCGCGCACGTCGAGCAGCACAACGTCCTCATTCTTGAGGCGCTCGGCTAGGGTAGTCACGTCTAGGGCTGGCGTCGTTTCGACACCGAGCTTGGCCGCACGCCAGGCATTGATGCCGCCGGCGAGGTAGCCCCGCAGGTTACGGAAGCCAACCGCCTCCAGCATCCTGGCCATCCTGCGAGCCTCGTCGTCGCCGTCGGCCGCTACGATGACCTCGCTCTCGGGGTCCACTACCCAGGCGGCACGCGTACCCACACCAGACTGGTTCATCGTCACATTGATCGAGCCAGAGAGGTGGGCAGCGTCGAACTCCCGCTGATCGCGTCCGTCTATAAGGATGGCGCCCGCATCGACCAGATCCTCTACGCGCTCGGGCAACAGGGGCTCGACGGGAGCGACCTCGGTCAGGAGCAAACCCCGATTGAGCTCGAAGTTGGGCGGCTGGGGCGTCTGCTCCTCGGTCAAGGTCCGCACGAACTCGCCCTCGTCCTCTATGGAGAGGTAGCGGTTGAAGCGCCGCTCGAAGCCGATCGTGGAGTCGGGCTTCTGGCTCATGCCCGCCCCCCCACACAGAGAACCGCCGATGTGCCCAGGCCTCACCTCCACGAAGTCCTCCAGGTCCGCCAGCTTGCGTAACGAGTGAAAGAGACCTCGTGCGCCTTCCTCGGGCTCAACGGCCAGGTCAGGACGGGCCAGATCCCCAACGAATAGCGAATCTCCTGTGATGACTACCCACGGCTCCTCCGAGCGAGTAATGTCCTCGACGAGGAACGAGGTGTGCTCGGGACGATGACCCGGCGTGGCCACGGCGACGATGCGCACCTCACCCACCTCTATTGCGTCGCCGTCGTCGAGGGGCTCGTGCTCGTACTCGACGCCTGCGTCTTTGGAGATGTGGATCTTCGCGCCCGTCGCCTTCGCAAGACGTCCCTTGCCTGAGAGGTGATCCGCATGGTTGTGAGTCTCGAGGACGTGCGAGATATTGAAGCCGTTCTCCTCGGCTGCCCGGAGGTACTCCTCCACCTCCCACTTCGGGTCTATGACCACGGCTTCATCCCCGTCTGCCACCAAGTAAGACGCGCAGCCGAGGTCCTCATTCAATACCTCCCTAAAGAACACAGCTATATCCTCCTGTGCGCGGAAATCTCAACTCTTGGCGATCTCTTCGACGACGCGACCCAGATCCTCTCGAACACGCTTGGCAATCGACTCAAGCTTCTCGTTGCCGACGATGGAGAGCATCCTCTCTGGTTCGACCGCCGCCACTCGCGTGTGCCCCTCTCGTTCGTAGACCACCACGTTGCACGGCAAGAGCACCCCGAGGTTCGGCTCGGTGTCCAGACCCTGACTTGCTAACGGCGGGTTGCAGGCGCCGAGGATCACGTACGGTTCGCGCTCCACGCCCAGCTTTTCCTCCAGCTTGGCCTTCACGTCTATCTCGCAGAGCACCCCGTATCCGGCTTCCTGGAGTAGATCCCGGGTACGGTTCACGGCCTCGGCAAACGGAAGATCCGTCCCCGCCGAGATGGCGTAATTCTTATGACCTGTCTGCTGATCCGTCCGCATCACAACCTCCTCATATTTACTACTTAATCGTTATATAGGAATCTTATAGAGTGTCAAGGCCACTACTGTCTGCGTCAAAGGCAGGAGTTCGAGTGGCGCCTAAGCTAGGATGGGCGGCCCGCAGAGGAAGCCGCAGAGAAGTTCCTCAGCTCGGCTGCCAAGCGGTCTTCAATGGAGCCGCACACCAGGTCGCAAAGCTCGAAGACCGATTCATCGGTTATGCGGTAGTAGGCGCTGGTCCCTTCCTTCCTGCGCCCCAGAACACCTGCGTCCAACAGCACCGCGAGGTGCTTGGAGACGTTGGCCTGCAGTCCTTCGGTCTCTGTGACCAGCTGAGAGACGGTCTTCTCGCCGTCCATGAGCGCGTAGATCAAACGCAGCCTCATCGGCTCGGAGAGTGCCTTGAACCGCTCGGCCACCCTATCCAGGGCGGCTCCAGACAGATTACGCTTCGTGTTCCCTGCCATCGTTCTTCGACCTCCGCCTCGTCCCGGTCCTTATTAATCATCACTATATCAACGTATAGTGATATTACCATGGAACTGGTATGTCGTGGCTTGCGTTTGCGAGACGCCCACGGGACGCGCATGGGCAGGCTGGGGAGGGTCATGGTTCTCCGGAGGCGCTCCGGGGGACGCTCTTTGGCATGGCGAGGAAGCCGGCGGCCCGCGAGGCACGATGAGGCTCTTGGTATGTGCGTGCCGTGCGAATCGATGGGCGTGTCGTGTACCATGGAGGATGTCATGCTGCGGTTGCGCAACATAGCGTTCAGGTTGCTCCCCCTCGTTGTGGTCGTGTGGGCCACCGTCACCGTGCTGGGCGGCGCCCTGTACATTGCCAGGCACGCCGACCCGTCCGACGCTGGTGGTGCGGCGAAGGCTGGCCTGGGGTTGTGTGCCGTCAGCGTGGCGATTTTCGCGGGCAGGGGTTTCCGGCGGGTCGTGGCCCCTGTGTTCGCGAGTAGGTTCCGCCTGAGAGTGAGCACACCCCACCCGCCGAGGAGGCCGATCTACCGGACTCTCTACGGCCCGCCATCTACAGGGCCGCCTATCTTCAGGCTCCTTCGGGTCTCGCGCACATAATATAGGGGTTTCGAGCGAGGGACCGGCTTGCGGCCGGTGCCTTCCCGCGCGCCGTAAAGCCGTGCTGCTAATCGCACGCCGCGAACGCGAGCCGCGAGCTGCGAACGCGAACTCATTTCTTCCCGAAGGAGGTGGCTCGTTTGAACGAGTCGAGAAAGCAAGTGAAGAAGAGGACGCCCATCGCCGGCCGAGAAACCGTCAGGACGCTCTCGAAGACGGGGCCGAGGATGGTTGAGGTTTCCAAGGCCACAAGGCGAGGGAAGCGCCTCAAGCACGATGAGGGTTATCGGCGGCCGAGGTCTTCCGGAGGAAGGCTGCGGGGACGAGCAGGCCGGTTCGCCGGGGCAGTACCCTCCTGTACGCCCTAGTCTCATCACTCGTGGCGATAGACTACGTTGCCAACGCCGGTGAGATCCATCGAGGAGTGTCTGTCGGCGACGTCGCCCTTGGGGGCAAGACCCTCGCGGAGGCACGCGAGATCCTGGGACGTCGGGTCTCTGGGGCGTCGGGAAAGATCGATCTCCTCGTTCCCGGTGGTAGCTTCACCGTGCACATTAAAGATCTGGGCGCCCGCGTCGACATCGGGGCTACGGTCGGGGAAGCTTATGCCGTCGGCCGCCAGGGTGGCGTGCTGGGGCGCCTGGCCGGGCGAGTACATGCGCTCTTTGGGGTGAGCGTGCCCGCAGAGGTCCGCTTCCGGCCCGACGCTGCGCGCAGGAAGGTGGAGAGCCTGGTCGCACGCGCCGACAAAGAGGCTCGGAACGCATCCGTTACGGTCTCGGGAGTTAGGGTAAAAGTCATCGGGTCCAGCGAGGGTTACAGGCTAGACGTCCCTGCGACGACGGAGAATTTGCACCGGGCCCTAGAGAACCTCTCCGGCGAAGCGAAGGTGGCTGGGAAGATCCTCGAGCCGCAAATCACCACCGCTGAAGCCGAGGCGGTCGCCGGGAAGGTTCGCGAGGCAACCTCCGTGCCGCTCGTGCTCGGGGCGGAAGGGGAAAGGTGGAAGATCTCGCCGTCCGAGGTGGGCTCAGCGCTCGAAGTCGCAGAGAATGCCGGGCGGCTGTCC
>DASSJP010000330.1:0-2576 GCA_035691165.1 Rubrobacter sp. | reverse complement strand
CCAGTAGCGATCGACGACCGCGTCGTGGTGCATGAACTCGGGGAACGTACCCGGCAACGACCGCAGCCCGGATTCCAGATCCGGCCTCTGGGCCAACGTGAAGACCTCGATGCCTTCAGACACCCTCACGCCACACCCCCGAAGCTTGATGCCTGAAACCTACAAGAACGCCGGAACCAGCTCGCCTTTCACGAGGTCGGCGCTGTGCTCGCGTTCGCGCACGACTGCCCAGCTATCTCCTTTGACCATGACCTCTGCGGGCCTGGGACGGGAGTTGTAGTTGGAGGCCATCGAGAAACCGTAGGCGCCGGCGTCCATGACGGCGAGCACGTCGCCCTCCGAGGCGTCGGGTAGCTCGCGGTTGCGGGCGAGGTAGTCGCCCGACTCGCACACCGGTCCCACGAGGTCGGCATTGGCTACGGAGCCGTCCTCGTTGACGGCGAGGACCTCGTGGTGGGCGTCGTAGAGGCTCGGGCGAAGGAGGTCGTTCATGCCCGCATCGGCGACGACGAAGCTCTTCTCGCCGCTCTTCTTGCGGTAGATGACGCGCGTCAGGAGTACGCCCGCCGCGCCGGCGACGTAACGGCCCATCTCGCACAATATCTTCGTCCCCGTCGCCTCGAGCGTGGAACGTATGGCGTCGACGAGATCCTTCGGAGAAGGTGTCTCTTCGTCCTTGTAAGGGATGCCGAGGCCGCCGCCGATGTTGAAGTAGCTGATGTCGAAGCCGCGGTTCCTGAGTTCGTCCACAAGGCCCGCCGAGCGTTCGACGGACTCCTTGTAGGGAGCGAGCTTGGTGATCTGGGATCCTATGTGCTGGTGGACGCCGATGAGGTCCACGCACCTGTAGCTCTGTATCCTCTCGGCGAGAGAGAGCGCCTCGTCCACGGGGATGCCGAACTTGTCGCGGCCCCTCCCCGTCGTGACGTGCTCGTGCGTCTCGGCGTCGACGTCGGGGTTGACGCGGAGCGCCACGCGGGCACGCTTGCCGAAGCGGGAGCAGATGCGGTCAAGGAGGTCCAGCTCCGACGCGGACTCGACGTTGAAGAGCAGGATGCGCTCCCCGAGCCCTGACATGAGCTCCTTCTCGGTCTTCCCCACCCCGGCGAACACGACCTTCTTGGGGTCGAACCCGGCCCGCATCGCCCTGTAGAGTTCGCCCCCGGAGACGATGTCGGCCCCGGCCCCGAAGGATGCGAGGGCCCGCAACACGGCGAGGTTTCCGTTGGCCTTGACCGCAAAGCAGACGAGGTGGTCGAGCCCGGAGAACGCCTCGTCGAGTTCCCTGTAAGCCCGCTCGAGGGCGGCGTGACTGTAGACGTAGGTGGGCGTTCCCGCCCCCGCGGCTATCTCGGAGAGCGGCACGTCCTCGCAGCGGAGTCCGCCCCCCTCGTAGTGAAAGTCGTCCAAAACGTACCTCCTCGTTTAGCAGGGGCGTGCTATATTCTCGACTCTGTAGATGGAGCCGTAGGGAGAATATACTCCGTGTCGAACCCCCGCGCGACACCGCAAGGCAGCGAGAGCATGGACTCGGACGCAACCGCTCCCCTGCTCCTGAACCCCGTGCTCGCCCGTCAGGGCGCCTACCCACTCCTGCGCCTCGACGAACGGCGCCAGGAACTGAGAGAACGCGGCGCCGAACTTTATGACTTCGGGACCGGCGACCCGCGCGAACCGACCGACAAGAAGATCCGCAACGCTCTGATCGGCGGCGTGCCGGAGGTGAGCCGGTACCCGAGCTCGGCTGGGAAGCGGGAGCTGCGCGAGTCGTTCTGCGGCTGGATGGAACGCCGCCACGGGGTCACGCTCGACCCGGAGAGCGAGGTCCTCCCGGCGACGGGTTCCAAGGAGGCCATCTTTCACGCTCCCCTGGCTTTCCTCCATCGCTCGCACGAGAGGCGCGGCGTCGCCTACGGGACGCCCGGCTATCCCGTCTACGAGCGCGGGGCGCTGTTCTCGGGCGGCGAAGCATTGCCTGTAGAGTTGAAAGGGAAAGACGGTTTCCTGCTGGACCCTGAATCGATAGACCCTGCCCGGACGCGGATACTCTGGATCAACTACCCCCACAACCCCACGGGCGCGAAAGCAACGTACGAATACCTCGAAGAGGTGGCCGGTTTCTGCCGCGAGCACGACATGCTCCTGTTCTCCGACGAGTGCTACAACGACATCTACTCGGGGGAACCACCGCCCTCCATCCTGGAGATAAGCAAAGCGCGTACGCTCGCCTTCTGCTCCCTCTCCAAGCGCAGCGGCATGACGGGCTACCGCTCCGCGATGATGGCTGGCGACCGCGAGCTGATCTCCGCCCTGGCGAAGCTCCGTCCCTCCATCGGCGTAGCCACCCAGGCTTTCGTGCAGGATGCAGCGACCGCCGCCTGGTCCGACAACGCCCACGTCGAGAAGCGGCGCCGCATCTTCGGGGAGAAGCGGGATCTCTTCACCAGGTTCTTCGAGCGGGCTGGTCTCGACTACCTGCCCACCGACGCGAGCTTCTACCTGTGGGTCGTGGTGCCCGACGGCGACGACGAAGCCTTCGCCCTGCGCCTCATGGAGGAGGGCATCGTCGTGGCGCC
>DASSJP010000329.1:0-6014 GCA_035691165.1 Rubrobacter sp. | reverse complement strand
GAATCGAAGCCGTCCATCTCGACGAGGAGCTGGTTGAGGGTCTGCTCGCGCTCGTCGTGACCGCCGCCAAGGCCGGCACCCCTCTGGCGGCCTACGGCGTCGATCTCGTCCATGAAGATGATGCACGGCGAGTTCTGCTTGGCCTGCTCGAATAGGTCGCGCACGCGGCTTGCGCCTACGCCGACGAACATCTCGACGAAGTCTGAGCCGGAGATGGAGAAGAAAGGCACCCCTGCCTCGCCTGCGACGGCGCGCGCAAGGAGCGTCTTTCCCGTCCCTGGAGGCCCGACGAGGAGCGCGCCCTTCGGTATCCTCGCGCCGAGTTTCTGGAACTTCTGCGGCGCTTCGAGGAACTCTTTGATCTCCGTTAGCTCCTGGACGGCCTCGTCGACCCCTGCGACGTCTGAGAAGGTGACCTTGGGTTGATCTTTGGTCATCCTGCGGGCACGGCTCTTGCCGAAGCTCATCACCCTGTTTCCGCCGCCCTGCATGGAGCTCATGAACAGAATGAAGAACAATACGATGAGCAGGATCGGGGCCAGGGTGCCGAGCAAAGTGAGCCAGAAGCCCGTGTTCTGCGGGTCTACCGAGTACGCTATATTGGCCTTGTCGAGCTGGCCTGCGACGTCGGTCAGTTGCGTGTACGAGTACTCGAACTTCTTGGGGTCTCCCTTACCAGTATCGATGAGCCCTCTTACTGTTTGATCTTCGTCGTAGATCGTCAGGTAGTTCTCGCTGGTCTTGGGGAGATCGGTGTCGAACGATTTATTCTGTACCGCCTGATTCCACTGCTGGGAGTTCAGCTCTTCCACGTCAGGGTTGCCCCGGCTCAGCATGTTTACCAGGACGACGGCCAAGACTATGAGGATGACGAAATAAAGCAGCCCGCCGCTTCTCAAAATTCTGCCCAAAGCTTCTTACCTTCCATAAAGTGCGTCTAGGACATGGGAATTATACTACCTGCGGGCCGAAGGGAACGTTCGTTCACTCAGCCGGTGGCGAAGACCTCGGGCTTGAGGATGCAGATGTCCGGGAGGTTGCGGTAGGCTCCTGCATAGTCGAGCCCGTAGCCGACGACGAACTCGTCGGGCACCTCGAAGCCGAGGTACTTGACGTCGAGCTCGGCGTGCCGCCTGGAGGGCTTGGAGAGGAGTGCGCAGATCTCGAGCGACGCCGGCTTGCGGGCGAGCAGGGAACGCACGAGGTAGGAGAGCGTCAGGCCCGTGTCTATGATGTCCTCGACGATCAGGACGTGACGGTCCGTGATGTCCTCTTCGAGGTCCTTGAGGATGCGGACGACGCCGCTCGATGAGGTGCCCGACCCGTAGGAGCTGATGTCCATGAAGTCAAGCTCGCACGGCAGGTCTATATTGCGCATCAGGTCGCTCATAATTACGACCGCGCCGCGCAGGATCCCGATAAGGAGCAGCTTCTCGCCGCTGTAATCCTCGGTGATGCGCGCCCCGATCTCGCGCACCTTTTCCTCGATCTCCTCTGAAGTTATGAGCACTTCTTTCACGTCGGGCATCATACTTGACATAATCACGAGATTCTTGCCACCTCCAGCCGCAGGACCTTCTCCGTCTTCTCATCCACCTTGAATCCCTCGTCAAGCTCTCCGAGCAAGATCCAGGCGATCTCCCCCCGCCCGTCCACCACGACCGGCGTCTTGCGCCTGAGATCTTTGGGCACCTTCCTGTCCATCATCGCACGCAAGACTTTCTTGGTCCCGCCGAGGCCCAACGGCCGGATGATATCTCCCTCCCGCGCCATCCGCACCGAGTACGGCCCCTTCGTGGCGTCGAGGTAAGCTACCTCGGCCCGCGCCGCATCCGCAGGATCGTAGCCTGCCACCTCCCGAGCCGAGATCCTCCACCTCCCGAACTCCACCGTCTCTCCGGCCGTGAGATCGAGCTGCGTGACGATCGACTGTGGCACTTTGTAGAGAGCAAGTTCCCCGGAACGGCCGGCAACGATCACGCCACCCGGCAGGTCCAGCGTCCGGGTACCTTCGCCGCCTCCCACGAGACCAAGCACCGCCTCGACGAGCGCCGAGGGGAGCGGCGCCGCGTCGGGGAGCAAAGCCGAAAACGCCAGACGCACGGCGTGGCGCCGGAGCGCGGGCCGCTGCTCCGTGAGCGCGTCGAGCGGAAGAACCACCTCCTCTCCCTTTTTCTCCACGACCCCAGCCGCAAGCCCTTCGAGGACTTCGAGGTCTTCGCGGGCGAGGGAAGCGGCGCGCGCGACGTTGCGGGCTGCTCCTGGATAGAGCTCTTCCAGGATGGGCAAGACTTCGAGGCGGACGCGGTTTCGGGCGTACTTGCCCGTCAGGTTCGTGGGGTCGGTGCGGTAGGGCTGGTCGAGTTCTTGCAGGTAATCCAGGATCTCCAGGCGCGTGATCTCGATGAGGGGGCGCTGTATCTTGCCTCTCACCGGCGGGATGCCGGCAAGCCCGCGCAGCCCGCTCCCCCGCGCCAGGTTCATGAGCACGGTCTCGGCCACGTCGTCGGCGGTGTGGCCGGTCGCGATGGTCCGAAGTCCCAGCCGGACCGCCAGCTCTTCAGCGAGACTGTACCTCTCGTCGCGCGCCCGCTCCTGAAGGTTGGAACCACCTTCGAGGCTGAGCTGCCGTACCTCGTATCGCACGCCCAAACTGACGCAGAGTTCGCTGACGAACTCCGCATCTTCGCCGGACTCTTCGCCCCTGAGACCGTGGTCCACATGCAGCACCATCGGTTCGCAGCCGAGGGCGACGAGCACCCGCAGCAGCGCCACCGAGTCGGGCCCGCCCGAGACCAGCGCCAGCGGGCGACCAAGGTCCATACCATGACGCTCCGCCGTCCGACGCACCGTATCAGGTAAGCGCGCGGATCCCATACAGACAGTTTAGTGAATTGCGGGAGGCTGCAAAAGAAAAGACCGAGGCGCCGTGCCCCGGTCCGATGTTCGGTTGATGAACTTCCCTAGATCAAGCCCTCTGCTCCTGGCGCCTGGCCATCTCCTCCGTCTGCTCCTGCTCTTCGAGCATCGGGCGCTCTTCAGGAATCTGGACGTCGTTGACAGCTATGTTCACCTCAGTCACGCGCAGGCCTGTGAGGCTCTCCACGTGGTTGATCACGTTGCGCCGCGCGGCCTCGGTGATCCTGGGTATGGACTGGCCATACTCAATAGCCATCGTCAGGTCTATGGCTGTCTCTTCTTCGCCGACCTCGACGCTCACGCCTTTGGAGAGGTTCCCGCCGCCGGTGCTGCCACCTGTCACGCTCTGCAGGAAACCGCCGACGGCCGCGGAGGCGCCGCCGCCCATCTGAACCTTCTCTACCTCCTGCGCCGCGATGCCCGCGATCTGGGAGACCACCGCGTTGCTTATGGTTGTGTTGCCAGTCTCACCCTTGAGAGGGCTACTGCCGCTACCTTCGCTCATGCTCGTCCTTTCCGACCCGCTTGTTCGTCAGATGAGTGGTACCCGTATGCTACGCAGGTACTGCCGCACGTCTCACATCGAACCTGGATCAATAACTTCCCCACATCTGCATGCACTGTTATCAGGCTGCCTACCCCACCGTCACAGATCCTAAACCCCGCGCTCTCTCGCGCACGGGTAAAGGATACAGACGTCGGAAAGATCCAGAAAAGAAAGAGACCCCGCGTTTGCGGAGCCTTCAGGAAGTAGCGGGGGCAGGATTTGAACCTGCGACCTTCGGGTTATGAGCCCGACGAGCTACCAGACTGCTCCACCCCGCGTCGTGGGAAAGATTCTAGCACCGGTCCGAAGTTTGTAAAGGCGGGGAGCGCCGTGGTACGGTAGCCGTCGAGATGACTATCTTTCTCCTCATCCTGATCCTCGTCGGAGCCCTGATCTCGCTGTTCGCCGCCATCCGCGCCCTCGGGGCCTACCTCAGGTTCCGCCGCGCCCGCGCAGAGTTCCAGAGCGAGGTCACAGACGAGGTCGCACGCCTCGCCGAGCGCACAACCGAGCTTGAGGACACCATCTCCGCCCTCGACGCCCACGCTGCAGAGCTTCCCGTGCAGATCTCCGAGCTTCAGGAGAGCCTGTCTACCCTCAAGATACTGACCGGAGCCCTCGCCGCCTCGCTGCGGCAGGTGCAGAAGATCCTCTCCTACAGCGCTCTGAAGACGCTTAGCGCAGCACGCATAGGCAAGATCCTCCAGACCGCCTCGGCTCCGAGAAACAGGCAACACTCCGGCTAGAGTCGCCGGTGTCGCGAACGAGTCATTCCGTATACTTCAGATGATGGACGAGGAGAGCGCACAGCAAACGCAAGCCGCCGACGTGCTGCAACCTTCGGGTGAAGAGTGTGAGATCTGCGGCATGGAGATGTACGGTCTCCATTGCAAGCTCATCTGCCCGAACTGCGGCTACCGCCGCGACTGCTCCGACCCTTAGCCGCCGAGAGCGCCCTTTCGCACCAGCCCTTGACCTCAGCATTCAAGGGCATCCCTTCCCAGTCCTCCGGACCGTACCATCCGACTCTGTCCTCGCTGTATTCGGCGTGGATCTCCGTCGAGCCTCGTGGTCTGGCGAAGTAGATCAGATCTATATGCTGGTGCCCCGGCCCGATGTTCTCCAACTGCACCCCTGCAGGCCTGTGCAGTTGCACGGGGTCCTCGACGTCCTCGCGCCTCTCCCCCACAAGCTCCACTCCGACTCCCGTCTCCTCCCGCACCTCGCGCACGGCGGCATCGTCGGGGAGTTCGTCTTTCTCGATGTGCCCGCCGGGAGGAAGCCACATCCCCAGCTTGCGGTGGAAATGCAGAAGCACCTTCCCCTCCCACACGACGAACACGGCCACCGTGAAGTGCCTGTCGGTCTGCCCGGAACCCATAACGTTTCAGGTTACACCAGTCAGCGCGGGGTACGCGGAACGTAATGACACTACGGAGAAACGTGAGCTGTCGCCCCGGATCCCGGAGAAAGCTTTGCGGCGGGGTGACGACATGCCGGACGAGGAGTTCAACCAGACGATACCCAACCCTACACCTGGATACCTTCTCCTTCGCTCACGGGCCGGGAATAACTCTGACGTTCTGGGAGAACTCGGACGTGTCGCAAATCGCTGTGCCGGTCGCCGTCCCGTTCTTGTTAGTCGCGGTCACCGCTTGTCCTGCTTGCGGAACAGGGCCCAGGCAGGCGAAGTTGCCGTCCCCATCGGTCGTGACGCTCGTATCCTGTCCCGCCGGGATCTTACCTTCGCCGTGGCCTGAGGGGTCCGGCACCGCACCCCAGATGCCAGGGATTTACGCCGATGCGGCGAGCATGTACGGCGCGGTATAGGAGACAAAGAACATGGCTAGAGTGAGACATGCAAGCCATGCCCAGGCGCGAGGGCTGACTCTCACGACTCCTCGACTCCGTTCGTTTGTACCTTCGTCACGACACAACTCTACAGAACTACGGTCTTCCGAACGGTATGAAGAACGTTTGATTGGCTGGATTCGGAATCAGCCTGGCGAACGGCGCAGAATTTAGCTTCCACGCTATCGCCGGAAGTTCGAGTCCTTCGAAGCTATCCTTTGCTTTGGCGCCGCACCCGTCCAAACAGGAACAAGGAAGCCACCAACAGCAAAGCCGCCATGGCTACCGCCCTCGCCATCACGCTCGTATTGGATGGCGGGCCTGCTCCCTCGCCATCCGGGGTCTCTGCTTCGCTGTACTTCGGGTAGTGGTCTTTGTACCCGAGCAACTTGCCGACGGGCGCCAATAGAGCGAACAGGGCCTTTTGCACCGCTATGGGCGGCGTAGCCAGGTAGAGTTCGCCTTTATACAAGCCGTCGAGCATTACGGCGAATTGCAGCGGGTTGGGTACGCCGTTCTCGTCGGACTTGCCGTCTCGGGCAAGCCCATACATGGTTTCGAGGAAGGTCTCCGTGTTCAACGCAGGCCGCACTTCGCCAAGTACGCGGGCCTCCTCTTCGTCGGCTTCGTTCCACCACCTGTGGGGTGTGCCAGGCGGAACGGTTGCCTCTTCTCCCTCCCCGAGGCTCCGGTACTC
>DASSJP010000328.1:0-5533 GCA_035691165.1 Rubrobacter sp. | reverse complement strand
CTGGTCCGCTGGAGCACTTCGAGCTCGCCGACGAGCTGCTCGGCGACGCCGCCGGCATGGAGGACGACGTGTTGTTCACAGGCCCGCTCTACCACGACGAGCTGGCCAGGCTCCTTCCCGTAGCCGACGTGGGAGTAGTGCCTTCCATCTTCCCCGAGACCTTCGGACTCGTGGCGGCCGAGCTCGCCGCGAGCGGTGTCGTTCCCTTCGTCGCAGATCACTCTGGACTCAGAGAGGCGGGAGAGATCGTGGGCCGCACTCTGTCCTTCGACCTTCGCATCAGCCTGGAGGGCTTCGAGGAGAACCTGGCGAGCGCGCTCTCGGACTATCTGAGGCTACCGGAAGAGGAAAGGCGGCGGTGCGAGGAGGTCGTGCGCCGGAATAGCGTCGAGCATCTGAGCTGGGCGACGCTGGGACAAGACCTCGTGGTCATCCTCCAAGCGTAGAGGTGGAGATAGAGCACATCCTCCGCGACTTCGGCCTCATACTGGGGGCCGGGCTTGTCTCGCAGCTCATAGCAACCGTCATAAGGGTCCCCGAGATGGTCGTGCTCGTGGCTGCGGGCGCGCTTATCGGGCCTTCTGTGCTCGGGATCGTGGAGAATCCCCTGGGCGGAGTCGGCGCGCAACTCCTCTTCAACATCGGGGTGGCCCTCATCCTCTTCCACGGCGGCACGGGGATCTCGCTGCGTGTCATCTCGAAGACCGCCGTCGGTCTCGGCCTTCTCGTCCTGCCTGGCGTGCTCCTGACGGCCCTGATCGTCGCCCTCGTCGTCTCCCCAGTATTCGGCGTCGCCTTCCCTGTCGCCCTTCTCGTTGGCGCGGTGCTCGCCTCGACGGACCCAGCTATCCTCATTCCACTCTTCGATCGCCTGAAGCTACGTCCCAAAGTGTCCCAGACGATCATCGCGGAGTCGGCCTTCAACGACGTGACGGGCACGGTGCTCACGCTGACCCTCGTCGGCGCGGTGGAGGCAGGCCGGATCACCTTCTCGGGTCCGGCAGTGGAGTTCACCAAAGAGCTCGCGCTCGGGGCTCTGATCGGGGTAGTGGCAGGAGCAATCCTCTGCTATGCGGTCGCCTCGACCGCGCGGGCCGGGATTTGGGACGAGTCGCCGGGGGTGGCCGTCTTCGCTGTCGTGGCGCTCGCTTACTTCTCGACCGAGTTCGTCGGCGGGTCTGCCTACCTGGCGACGTTCGTAATGGGGCTCATGATCGGGAACATGGACATGCTCAGGCTCGGCCACCACGATGAGCACGCAGCGCTCCTCGAAGGTTTCCTCGGACAGGTCGCTGAGATAGCGACCCTCCTCGTCTTCGTCACGCTCGGGCTGAACCTGCCTTTCGAAGCGCTCGGCAAATACTTCTTCGGCGGGCTCCTGGTGATGTTCGTGTTCATCTTCGTGGCCCGTCCCATAACCATTCTTGCGTGTCTGGTACCTGACAGGCGTGGTGCATGGACGAGGAAGGAGATCGCATTTATCAGCTGGTGCCGCGAGACGGGTGTGATCCCTGCCGCCGTCGCTAGCCTACTCCTCGCACGCGGAGTAGAAGGCGCTGAGATCGCCGTCTCCATGGTCGCCCTCGCGGTCTGCGTCACGCTGCTCCTGCAAGCTACGACCGCCGGCTACGTCGCCCGCCGTCTCGGCCTGCTCGAAGGCCAGGAGGAAGCTCCAGCCTAGATCACGCCGAATATCTCGAAACCAGTCAACGTATCCCTGTAACTACAGCTCAGGTAAACTGCCCTTCGGCGTCTGGTTCCTGGCCTGTCGCCATACGTGGCTGGTAGTGCTGGGCGAAGACCTGGCCGACCAGTTCTCTGCGGCTGCGCACGCCGACCTTGTCGAAGATGGCCTTGAAATGATCTCGCACCGTGTTCGGCGTGATGTGAAGCTCCCCGGAGACTTCGGCGGTCGATAGTCCGCGCAAGACGAGCCTTGTGATCTCGCCCTCGCGCCTGGTCAGGCCGTATGCATCGACGATCAGCGGCGCGATCTCTGAAGGACGCGCCTCCTCGAAGATTACGGCTATTCGCTCCTCTGTGCCATTGGCGCGAAGCCTCGAAGCATGCAGCATCAGCCACCGTCCTGAAGCGGTCTTCAGACGTATCCTCGGCATGAGGTCTGGCTGCGTTTGGCCGCCACGCTCAAGCGCAAGCAAGCGGGCGGCGACGGTGTAGACTGCGCCGGGCAACTCTAGCGAGCTGGGCCAATCGCTCTCCGCCACCTCCGCGAGCCACCCCTCGGCCGCGGGCGTGATCGCGGCCAGCGAGAGATCGTCCCAGAGCAACAGCAACCCCGGTCCTTCCGGCGGCGGGGAGGTCAATCGGGCATCGGCTGTCAGCAGGGCGGTACGCAAACCCTCGGCCAGGTGCGGGGTGAGTTTCGCCAGGAAGGCCGCCTCGGCGGGTGTGAAGTTAGGGCTGGATCGCTCGCGGTGCAGACACATGAATCCCCAGCACTTCGCGCCCACTATGAGGGCCGCCCTCAGCTCATCCCCCAGATCCATCGGAGCGAGAATTTCCTGGTAGCGCGGGCTAAGTTCAAGCTCACCCCTGGTCGCCACACCCAGACTGTCGACCGGCATACGTCCCCTCGCCAGGCTGCTGAACTTCACCGAATCGTCCTGTAGAAACTCATTCTCGACGAATTGGGAGGTGGCGCTCGCCAGGACGTCGTCGACCACCGCACTGGTGAAGAGCAACGTCGCAGGATCGGCGGTAGCGAAGAACGATGCGTCTACCGGGATCGCCCTCTGGAGGCGTCTCACGGCCTCGACCCTGAACGTCCTCGAGTCCAGCCCGGCATGGGAGAGACGGATGATCTCTTGCCTGACGCGCTCCGCTGAACTGCCGCCGTCCATGGTGCGGGCATTATACAAGCAACATGCGTTCCAAAAAATCCCACATTTGTGGGATTACATTCGCCAATATCGTGCATTACCGTCAAGGCGATCAGAGTCAGGCGGGCGTAAAGGAGGTCTCTACATGGTGACGGAAGAGAACAAGGCGCTGGTAAAGCGTTTCGTCGAGGAATTCTGGAACGAGGGGAACACGGCGGCTGCGGACGAACTGATGGCGGTAGACGCCGAGATCCACATGCCCACGGGAGAGTTGGTCGCCCCTGATGGGCTCAAGAGTTTCGCCATCACGTGGCGCGAAGCATTCCCCGACTGGCATTCCACCTTCGAGGAGTTGGTCGCGGAAGAGGACAGGGTGGCCGAGCGGTGGACAGGTCGGGGCACGCACAGAGGCGGCCTGCAGGGCATCCCTCCCACAGGAAAGCGCGTAGAGACGCCCGGAAGCGTCTTCTACAGGATCGCCGACGGGAAGATCGTGGAGTTCCGCGGACAGCTCGACATGCTGGGCCTGATGCACCAGCTTGGCGTGATGGCGTCGACGCAACGAGCCGAGGCTGAATCCGTGGGGTAGGAAGCACCTCAGAAAGGAGAATACACATGCAAGAGCAGATTAACGGCACTGCGGGGCTGGTGACGCTGGAGGCAGCGGAACCCCTCGGGTGGCAGGCAGCGGCCATCGGGGAATACGAGAGATCCTGGCCGATCAGGCACGCCGATCTGCAGACGGATCTCTCCGCACGGATTCTGGCGTTGACCGGGCGGCGAATGTCATCAGGGGAGATCTACACGGACGGTCAGCTTGCGGTCGCCGGCGTTGACGGCGCGCCGTTCCGACTCTATCGAAGCGGAGATCTCGTCTTGGTGCGCGAGTGCGCCTACTGTGGTACGGGTCACTTCGAGAGCCCGATGATAAGCAACGTCTCGGATCTCGGGTATGCGCTTTCTGAATGGCAGCCACTGCACGAGGACTGCGAGGACTATTCGTCGGAAGATCTACCAGACTTTTGAGTGCTGTACCTTGTGGCTCTTGCTGATCGTCTCCCTCACCCTATCGCTATCTCTTCCTCGGGGTACTTGTAGTGCGGCGTTCGTTGCCTGGCCGCGAGGGCCACGATAAAGGTTATAGGGCCCACCCTTCCGAGGAACATGACGACCGAGATGAGGATCTTCCCGAACGGGCTCAGATGCTCCGTGACGTCGAGCGTGAGCCCGACGGTACCGAAAGCCGACGTGACCTCAAAGAGCGCCGGCAGCAGTTCGAGCCCGTCCGAGACCATGAGCGCGAGCGTGCCGAGGATGACCAGCAGCGCAGCCAGTGTCAGCACCGAGAGCGCCCTCGCGATAAGGGGACGCGGGAGCGTGCGCCAGAAGAGCGTGATTCTGTCCTGCCCCCTGACCTGGGCAACTACGATCAGGACGACGAGCGCGAGGGTCGTGACCTTTATGCCGCCACCCGTCGAGGTTGGGGCCGTGCCTATGAACATGAGCACGGTCTGCACCACCAGGGTAGGGTCACGCATCTCCGGGTAACTCACGGTCTGGAACCCCGCCGTCCTCGGCGTCACCCCCTGGAACAGGGACATGGCAGCTCTGGTGCTGAAAGACTCGCCGCCGAGGGTCTGGGGGTTCGTCCACTCCATCAGCGCGACGCTGAGGACGCCGACGGCGACTAGCGCGGAGGAAGTGATCAAAACCACCCTCGAATGGACCGAGAGCCTGTGGTCACGCCTGAAATGGTAGAGGTCAACGAGCACGGGGAAACCGAGTCCGCCGAGCGTGATTAGGCAGACCAGCGCCCCTACGACGAGCCAGTTACCGGCGAATGGGATGAGGTCGTCACCAGGAAGGGTTGCGAACCCGGAGTTGCAGAAGGCCATGATGGCGTGGAAAACACCCTGAAATATACCCTCGCCGATACCGAGTCCCGCGCCTACGAACCCGATGCTCAGGGCCACGGCCCCGATCAGCTCGACGGCGAAGGTGATCCTGGCTATCTGGACGAGCAGCCTGAGGGTGTTGCGTGGAGAGTCGGTGTTCTCGGTCTCTTCCCTCACGGTTAGCAGGCGCCTGAACCCAACCCTCTGCCCGACGAGGAGCGCACCCAGCGTCGTGACGGTCATGATGCCTAGCCCCCCCAACTGGATGAGGACCATCATCACTAATTCCCCGAAGTGGGTGAAGGTGCCAGGGATGGCGACGCTGGAGAGGCCCGTGACGGTGCCGCAGCTCACGGCGACGAAGAGCGCATTCACGAGGGAGATCCCATCCTTCGTGGCCCACGGAAGCTTGAGCAATGCCGTCCCCACCACCATGAGCGCGAGGAACCCGTAGACTATGAGGCGCGACGCCGAAAGCCGCCTGAACAACATCCCCTCCGAATCTCGATCGTAAAGCAACCGCCGTAAACCCAGGGCAGTATACAAGCGGGTGCCGCATGGGCCCGACTCCCATATCTGAAAGGAGATACAATCCAATGAGCACGGACCGTCGAAAGGATATCTTGGCGCAGCTCACCGACAGCTACAACCGCAAGATGGACTACCTCAGGATCTCGGTCACGGACCGTTGCAATTTCCGCTGCCAGTACTGCATGCCGGAAGACATCAAATTCCAGGACAAGAGCCACATCCTGACCCTCGAAGAGATGCTCACCTTCGCCGAGGCATGCCTTCAGC
>DASSJP010000327.1:0-2202 GCA_035691165.1 Rubrobacter sp. | reverse complement strand
CGTGATCGACGCCTGCCGCCGCTGCCTGGATGAAGGGGGAAGGGCTGCTCTCGTTCTCAAGCGGCTCGGTTATGCGACGGCGATCTCATGTAGCCACTGTGGGGCGGTCAAGCGCTGCCCTGACTGCGACCTCCCGCTCGTCGTGCACGGGCGGGACGGGCCTTTGATCTGCACCCGTTGCGGTTACCGGGAGAAGGCAGGACCGTGCGCCCAGTGCGGTTCGAATCGTGTGAGGCCGACCGGCCTCGGCGTCGAGCGGGTGCGCAATGAACTCTCAGACCTTCTCGGAGAACGGATTGGTTTGATCACCGCAGAGGAGCGAGATCATACGTCCGCATCGGTGGTGGTGGGAACCGCTCCCCGCATTCTGGACAGCGAGTGGGACGCGGTGATCCTCCCCGATATTGACGCGTTTCTTGCGGGAAGCGGTATCGGCGCTGTGGAGAGGTCTTTCAGGTTACTGAATGACGCGGCGGAAGGAGCCCGACGGCTCCTCCTCATCCAGACTCATCTCCCCGAGCACTACGCGCTGCGCGCTGGAGTACGGGGTGACTACGAGGCGTTCGCCGCAGCGGAGCTCCCACGGCTGCGCACGCTCGGCTATCCGCCGTTCGCGCACGTCGCCTCCCTGACCTTCGAAGGCCCAGAGGCAGTGGTCTCGGGTGCGGTAGAATCCCGATTGCGGCCGGCTCTCGAGCCGGGGGTCGAGATGTCGGTCCTGGTTCCACTCAGGCGTGCCGGAGGGACGATTGTATGGCGGGTCCTGCTCCGGTCCGGGGAGCGGCCTGCCGTGGCCCGAGCGGCGACCCTGGCTGCCAGGATGGCGGCCAGAACGCACGGGCTCAATGTTCGCGTGGAAGTGGATCCCGAGGAGGTATGAAAGAGGTGGCACTCGAAATCAGGACGTTCGGAGACCCTGTGCTCAAGACCCGCGCAGCTCCGGTCGAGAACTTCGACGAGTCTCTGGTGCGCCTGACGGAGGACATGCTGGTCACCATGCGCGAGAACGAGGGGGTGGGCCTCGCCGCGAACCAGGTGGGACGCCTCAGACGGGTACTGGTCGCGGGAATTGAAGATGAGGAATACGTTATCGTCAACCCCGTTCTCAGTGACATGGCTCACACGACGGAGAAAGGACCGGAAGGGTGCCTCTCGATTCCGGGGATCCAGGTCGAAGTAGAACGTCCTACCGCCGTTACGGTCTCTGGCCGGGATGCCTCGGGCAAGCCGCTGCGGATCGAAGCGACTGACCTGCTCGCCAGGGTCCTGCAGCACGAGGTTGACCACCTCGATGGCGTCTTGATCCTGGACCGCACGGACAGGGAATCACGCAAGGCCGCCATGCGCGAGTGGCGAGAGCGCCTGCTCGCCCAACAGGGCTGACAGTACGCGTTGAAGATTGCCTTCGCAGGTACCCCGCGCTTCGCCGCTACCATCCTGCGCAGCCTGGTCTCCTCACCACACGAGGTCGGACTGGTGATCTCGCAGCCAGACCCGCGAAAGGGCAGGGGACGCAAGAGGAAGCAGACCCCGGTCGCCGAAGTCGCTAAATCTCACGGCCTCGCCCTCCGTCAACCAGCCCGCATCTCCGAAACCAGCGATGAACTCTCCCATTTCGACGCCCTCGTCGTCGCCGCCTACGGCCAGATCCTGCGCCCGGACACCCTCTACGCCGCCAGAGAGGGGGCCTGGAATGTCCACGCCTCGCTCCTGCCTAAATACCGCGGCGCAGCCCCCGTGGAACGCGCGATCATGGACGGTGAGTCCGAAACAGGCGTGACCATCATGCAGATGGACGAAGGTCTCGATACGGGTCGGATCGCACTCCAGCGCTCCACCCCGATACTTCCCGACATGACCGGTGGCGAACTCACAGAACTCCTCGCTGAAATCGGAGCTAAAGCTATAGTAGAGAGTTTGACTACGCTCGAAGCCGGTAACCTAACCCTCGTCGAACAGGACAGTCTTTATGCTACTTATGCTTCTAAAGTTACGGATGAGGATAGGATCATAAGGTGGGAGCGAGGGGCAGGGGAGGTGCACGGTCTGGTACGTGCTCTGGCGCCCCACATCGGGGCAAGGACCTTCCACCCAGATATTGAGGGACCGATCAAGATCTGGCGTTCCAGGATACGGGACGAAGCGATCATATCTCCCGAAATTGGTCGTATTAAAGCGGAAAACGGGTGCATAGTGGTGAAT
>DASSJP010000326.1:0-6645 GCA_035691165.1 Rubrobacter sp. | reverse complement strand
TCCCTGTTGCCCTCCGAGTTAGCCTGGACGCGCTTACCGCATTGGGTTTCACCACCATTCCTTTCCAGGGGATGACAGCGTGGAACGGGATGCTCCATCCGAACTGCTGGAACCAAGGCATTAGCCCTGTCGCCAGCGTCCTCATGGCCTCGAGCTCTCGCCCTTCTCCGTGTTCTGATGTCCTACGGACTTGCGCATGCTCCCCTGGCGCGCCACGAGTACGGGGCAGTGGGCGTGACGGACCACGGAATCTGAGACGCTCCCGATCAGGGCTCGCCTGACTCCTCCTAGTCCCCGGATTCCAACGACGATCATGTCGGCGTGCATGCCTTCGGCGAACCTCACTATCTCTCTGTCAGCATCCCCGAACGCGAGGTGGGCCTCGCCGACCTTCACGTCATGGGCTTTTATCCGCAGCGCATGGTAGTCCAGAAAGCCCCTGGCGTGGCGCGTGGCGCGTTCGAGCTCCTCTTCCCAGCCCTCCATGAACTCGGGGCCGGGGTAAGGCCGGTAGGCCTCGGTATCCAGAACACGGAGAATGTTGAGCTCGGAACCGGTGGCAGCCGAGATTTCGACCGCCATCCGCTCCGCCGCGTCAGCCGACTTGGACCCGTCCAGGGCGAGGAGGACCCTTCCAGGCAGGTGGGTATCCTCGCGGTTACCGCGTACAACTAGCACGGAGCAGTGGGCGTGGCGCACCACGCTGTTAGAGACGCTCCCGAGAACTGCTCGTCTTAGTGGACCGAGGCCCCTGCTCCCCACGACCACCATCTCCGCCCCGATCTCCTCGGCAAGTCGGACGATCTCGGCCTCAGGGCGACCAACCGCGACGTGGGATTTTTCGATCTTGGCGCCGGCGTCCTCTATCTTGCGCACTTCGCCTTCGAGTTTCTCAGAAGCCTCGCCCTTGGCGAATTCTCGCATCTCTTTCCAGAACTCGTAATCGAGGATCTCTGTTTCCGCGGGGGCGTACGCGCTCGACACCTGGCCTACGCACAGGACGTGGAGCTCCGAGCCGAGGTTCCTCGATAGGGCTATCGCCGTGCGCGCGGCCTTCGCCGCCTCCGGAGAGCCATCGGTGGCCAGCAGAATCTTCGTAAATGACACGGTTCCGCCTCCTCGCTCGTCTCGGTCTACATCCTAACCATAGCCGGGCGTGAGTACCTTGCCCTGATCAGACACGCTCATTTTGCTAGTCAGATTTGACCAACGTGCGGCGTTCGATCCCCAGAAAATCCAGAGAGCGTACGGCAGCTTATCCCTAGAGGATTTAGAGATCGCTGAGCTTCGCCGGGGAAACTGCATCCCTTTGGGCAACTCCTTTCGGGAGCTGGTTCATCGGCCCACCCTCTCCTCGTCGCATGAACCTGCGGCGGTTCAGGGGTGCCTTGCCGCACGCACGACTAGCACGGGGCAGTGAGCGTGACGCACGACTGAGTCGGAGACGCTCCCCATGAGCGCCCGGCGCACACCGCCAATGCCCCTGCTGCCCACGACTATCAAGCCTGCACCGATCTCCTCGGCGAGTTCGACGATCTCTTCGTCGGTTCGTCCCGTTCCTAGGTACGTCTGGGCCACCCTTCCCCCGCCAGAACGGACGTCCTCAGCCTGAACATCGAGGAACTTTCGGGCCTCTGCTCTGACCCGCTCCAGTAGCTGTCTCTCTATATCAGGGGAGTAGAAGTGGGGGCCGTACATGCGCTCCGGCGTCGGCAGCACGTAGATAAGGTGTACTTCGGAGCTTGTGCCCTCGGAGAGCTCGGTGGCCGCTTTCGTGGCCAGCTTCGCCTCCTCCGAGCCGTCGACGGCAAGCACGATCGGACCCACTGCCGGCGTCTCGCCGCGGACCACCATAACAGGGCAGTGTGCGTGACGGACGACGCTGCCAGAGACACTGCCAAGGACGGCGCGTTTTATGGGCCCAAGGCCCCTGCTGCCGACTACCACGAGCCCGGCGTCAAGCTCCTCGGCCAGCTCCGCGATCTCGGCGTCAGGGCGGCCCATCCGCAGGTGGGACCCCGAAACTCTTCCGTCTGCGGCTTCGATCCGCAGCACCTCCTCGTCCAGGGCCCGCTGGGTCTCCTGGCGGACTGTTTCTATACGCGACGTGTAACCGCGCATCTCGGGGTGGTACATCGCAGGCACGAACCCGACGTGCACCACGTGCAGCTCGGAGTCGAGCATCTCGGAGACCGCCGTAGCCATCCGCGCGGCCCGTCCCGCCTCTGAGGAGCCATCGCTCGCCAGCAGAATCTTCGTCGGGAACATGTGCTCTGCGCCTCCTTTTGCCGTCGTGGTTTCGCCGTGATTTCCGGTAGCGCCTTCAGCACTGGCTTAGGTAGGACCTTCGCCCCCTACCGCCCTCGACCCCCGAGAGCACCGCTTCTGTCCAGGGTCTGATCACCCCCTCGAAGTGACCATCGCGCGCCTAGCGGACATGGCGCTACAGCACACGCTCGTCCGGCGCTGTGCCGGGCTCCCGCTCGCCCCCTGATCCCGTTCGTTTCTCCATGGTACACACCCTGTTTATTTCCCGCCCCGTTCGATGCTTGCCAGCAGAAATATAGCGCGGCAGAACGTGGATGCCCTGAGCAAATTGGCTCAACCGCCTGACAAGAACGCATCAATCACACAATGTCTTGCCGATTGGCGTGAAAAGAGCAAAGCTAAGGCCTAGGCTAACACTACACACAGGGCTTCTGATATGAGCGTCCTCAAGATACCAGGGAACGCGGCGTTACCGCCGAGACCTTGGTCGAATGCGTCTAGCACGACGAGATCTACTCGTGAGAGCGAAGGGCTCGGCACCATGTCTTGAGGCAGTGAGGGGTTAGACCCTCCATCCAAGCACCACTAATTGGACAATTCCTGCCACCAGTTAGGCACAATTTATCCATGCGGCCGGGTGGCGGCAACCGTACTTTGCATTCGAAGGACAGACCAATGACGGGAGGTCGAAATGGTCGGCCAGTACGGGGTACTGGCGTTGGCAGCCTGGCTGCTCTTCCTGGCGTTGGGCGTCCCACGGGTTGTGCTCGGAACGGTCCTAACACCGGTTTTGGAAGTCGTTGCGGACGAGGGCAGCCGGACCCTCACGCCGCAGTGAGACAGGATCTCCCAATGCGGGGATGCGAACTCGCGCCAGGCCCTCTGGACGACGTGTCGGTGAGCCCAACGCAGGGTCGGTCTCGAGTGAGAGGCACCTGATACTGGCCATCACAACATTGGTCAAACCTGCTCAAGCAGATGAGCCAATCTGGTCAGGGCAAGCAGTGCGACTGCCGATAGAGTAAGTTGGCGAGTCAAAAGAGAGAAGCAACCTCATGAACGATGCGGCCGTATCCAGTTACAGACAACTGCAAAGGGAGGCATTCGTATGACGCAGGCACAGCACGAAGAAGTACTGAAGAGCTTGATCGAGATCTTCGCGGAGCGCGTGCAGCGCCCCCCGCTGCAGGACGGATCGGGTGCCGACGATGCCCTGGCGTCCGTGCAGCCCTCTAGCCGCGAGGAGGTCAGGCGAGTCGCAGAGGTAGCCGCACGCTACTCCGTACCACTGATCCCATTCGGCGCCGGGACAGGTTTTGAGCCCAGGACGACGGAGGGAAGCATCCTCGTCCGCTTCGACCTGATGCGTGGCTTGCGCTCGCCACACCGGCAAGAACCATGGGTCGAGGCTGAGCCTGGGGTTTCTTGGCTGCAACTGGAAGACCATTTGCGGCCCAGCGGGCGAGGTCTCGTCGTCTACCCAACCAGTGCACCACGCGCCACGGTCGGAGGCTGGCTGGCCAGGGACGGACTGGGGGTGGGCTCCTTCGAGTACGGATGGCTCCGCGAAAACGTGGTTTCGGCAAACGTGGTACTCGTTGGCGGAGAGAGACGCGAGATCTCCGGTGAGGAGCTCAGTACCTTTTTCGTCCCAGGGAGTGCCACGGGCATCGTTGTGGGCGCGAGGATCAAGACGAGAGGCGTCGAGGCGGACGTGCCCTTCGCCGCCGTGTTCACAGAGGCGGAGGATCTGGCAGACGCCGTGGCTGGTATTGTCGGCTCACAGATGCCGCTTTGGCACCTTGCTTTCCTCAACCCCGCGATGTCCCGCGCCAGAGCTCTGGGGGACGACTATCTGCTCTTCGGAGCCTACCCGAGGGAGCGGCAAACGAAGGTCGCGGCCCCCCTTCGCGAGGTTGTGCAGACCAGCCGCAGTCGCCTCCTCGGCGCAGCGGACGCCTACCGGGTGTGGGGCGAGAGGTTCTTCCCTGTCGCTCCCTCGCACCCGACCCCCGTGCCCACGGACCGGGTACTCATCGACGTAGGGGACGTATCGAAGGTTCTGGACCGGTTTTCGCCAAAGGCCGTGCAGGGCACAGTGGCCCGCTCCAGGGAGGCGCTCCTGCTTGCCTTCGACGCCAGCCGGGATGACCAGCCGCGTTAACCGGCAGCGCCAACGCGGCGGCGCCAACGCCGTAGGGTGCTTTAGCCGAGCAAGAATCCCTGGCCGGGTCAGTCGGAGCGTCTCCCCAGGTATGAACCCGTTGGTCCCGCCCGTCCCGGCTGGTAGCGTATTCTTATGATAGACGGCCAGATAGAATAGCGGTGAAGGGCAGCGAGGAGACAATGAAGCCAGGAACGCGCGTGCTGGTCATTGAGGACGACCGCTACATAGCAAATCTGGTAGCGATGGAACTGGAGCACCGCGGTCTTGAGGTCCTGTGCGCCCACGATGGCCTCTTGGGACTAGCGGAGGCAGGTAGTTTCGGCCCGGAAGTTATCGTTCTGGACGTGATGCTGCCGAGCCTGGATGGGATCGGGGTGTTGAAGAAGCTGCGGAGCAGCGGCAACAGGGTGCCGGTCGTCATGCTAACAGCCCGCGACGCCCCCATGGACAAGGTTCACAGCCTGGACCTCGGCGCCGACGATTACCTGACCAAGCCATTCCACGTGGAGGAACTCCTCGCCCGCATGAGGGCCGTTATGCGCAGGACTGAGGGGGAGGAGATTCTGCGGGTGGGAGACCTCACGATGAACCGCGCCACCATGGAGGTAAGGAGGGGGCAGAGGGAGATCAGGCTGACAGCCCGCGAGTACCGGCTGCTTGAGTTCATGGCACTGAACGCCCGTCGGGTCCTCTCGCGCGAAGTGCTTCTCTCGCAGGTATGGCACGACGAGTCCGGCATCACGTAGAACGCCGTCGAGGTGTACGTAGGCTACCTCAGGAAGAAGGTGGACGCCCCGGGTGAGCCGAAGCTGATCCATACCGTGAGAGGCTTGGGATACGTCTTGAGAGAGGGTTGACATAGAACGTGCCGATCCGCTGGCGCCTGACCCTCTTCAACGCCCTGGCCATCGGGGGCATCTTGCTCTTGTTGGGGCTCGCGCTCTTCTTCCTCATCCGCGGCGTGCTGCTCTCCGGCCTGGAGTCCGACGTCCGCGGGGACACCGAGGGTGTTGCCAGGACCATCGAGGCAGGCAGAACCCTGGGCCGCGCCGAAGCCCGCCGGCTCGCCCTGGACGGGGTCTTCGTCGTAGTGCGCGACGGGGAGGGCAGGGTGCTTTCGCAGACGGTGGAACTCCCCGACGAGGAGCACGGGGGCTCCGGCCACCCCGTCTGGCGCCGGGCTCTCGAGGAGGGCCGACCCGTATCAGGTCTCTCTGAGGTTGCGGGCGAGGGCGGATCCTACGTCTACGCCATACCGGTGAGACCAACCGATGGGGCAGCCCGCGTAGTCGAGGCCGGCAAGTCCTACGAGGCGGTACACGAGACCATCGAGACCCTCGGCGTCCTTCTTGCGGGCGGTATCGGGATCGCCTTCCTCCTCTCCCTGATCGGCGCCTACGTCCTCGCCAGGGCGGCCCTCTCACCGGTCGAGGCTGTCGTACGCTCCGCCCGCGAGATAACGGAGGGTGATCTCGGCAGACGCCTGCCTGTAGGTAACGCCAAAGATGAGATAGGGCGGCTCGCCACAACCATGAATGGCCTGCTCTCCAGGCTTCAAGCGGCGTTCGCCAGGCGCGAAGAAGCGCTCGTCCGCCAGGAAGAGGCCCTCTCACGCCAGCGGCGCTTCGCCGCCGATGCCAGCCACGAGCTACGCACGCCCCTCACCACCATCGGTGGTTACGCCAGGATGCTCAAGGACTGGGGCGCGGGCGATCCGGAGGCGATCCGGAGGGCAGCCGAGGCCATCGAGAACGAGTCTGACCGTATGCGCGAGATGGTCGAGGACCTGCTGCTCCTGACCAGGGGCGACGAGGGTACGCCGCTCACGCTCGTGCGAGGGGACCTCGCCTCGGTCGCTGGAGAGGCTCAGGAGATGGCCCGTGCCGCCGCACGAGGGAAGGTCGCCATCCAGTACGACGCCCCCGATCGCCCAGTAGAGGTCGTCTTCGACGCGGACCGTATACGGCAGGTTGCGGCGATTCTGCTGGACAACGCGGTGAAGTACACCCCAGAAGGAGGGCGCGTGACGATCGCGGTTAGGGAGCGCGAAGGCCTGGCCGAACTCGAGATCTCAGACACGGGGATCGGGATCCCTGAGGACCAGCTCGCCCTGATCTTCGAACGCTTCTACAGGGCCGACGCGGCTCGCTCCCACGGGCACGGGGCTGGACTCGGGCTGGCCATAGCCCGCCAGATCACCGAGGCTCACG
>DASSJP010000325.1:0-2629 GCA_035691165.1 Rubrobacter sp. | reverse complement strand
CGGAGGTGTTGTAGTTATGGGTCTCAAACTAAAGCGCGGGGACACCGTAGTGGTGATCTCCGGCAAAGAGAAGGGTAAACGCGGCGAGGTCGAGCGTGTAATCCCTAAGGAGAATAGGGTTGTCGTTGGCGGCGTCAACGTCCGCACGCGCCACGCGAGGCCGAGCCAGCAGAACCAGCAGGGGCTCTACCACTTCGAGGCCCCCATACACGTCTCGAACGTAAAGCTGATCGACCCGAACGGTGGCGAGCCGACGAAGGTCGGATACCGCTTCACGGACTCGGGGGAGAAGGTCCGAGTCGGCAAGAAGTCCGGGAAGGATATCGATGGCTAGGATGAAAGACAGATACAACGAGGAGGTCGCCCCGAGCCTCAAGGAGAGGTTCGGCATCGAGAACCCCATGCGCATACCTGGTCTCGAGAAGATCGTGGTGAACATGGGCGTCGGGGAGGCCGTGGTGAACAGCCGCGCCCTCGACGGAGCGATGGAGGATCTGGCGAAGATAACAGGCCAGAAGGCCCAGCTCAGGCGTGCCCGCAAGAGCATCGCGGGGTTCAAGATTCGCGAAGGCATGCCTGTCGGGGCCAGGGTCACGCTGCGCGGCGAGCGCATGTGGGAGTTCCTCGACCGCTTTATCTCGATAGCGTTGCCTCGCGTCAGGGACTTCAGGGGTGTGAGCCCGGCCTCCTTCGACGGGCACGGGAACTACGCGATAGGACTCAGGGAGCAGGTCATCTTCCCC
Source organism: Rubrobacter sp. (assembly GCA_035691165.1). Classification (GTDB taxonomy): domain Bacteria; phylum Actinomycetota; class Rubrobacteria; order Rubrobacterales; family Rubrobacteraceae; genus Rubrobacter_D. The sequence continues at coordinate 1,886 of DASSJP010000325.1, read as the reverse complement.
GAGATCTCCTACGACTCCATAGACACGACCCGCGGGCTCGACGTGGCCGTCGTTACGACGACGGAGAGCGACGAAGAGGCGCGGGAGCTACTGCGGCTCCTCGGGATGCCGTTCAGGCAGAGTTGAGAGGTAGGGTATGACGAGAAAGGCGTTGCTGGTAAAGCAGCAGAGAAAGCAGAAGTACGCGGTCCGTGAGTACAACCGGTGCCAGCGGTGCGGCCGGGCGCACGGTTACTACAGGAAGTTCGGGCTGTGCCGGATCTGCCTCAGGGAACTGGCGCACGAGGGGAAGATCCCCGGCGTAACGAAAGCGAGTTGGTAGAAGATGACGGTCACAGATCCTATAGCGGATTTCCTGACGCGCATCCGCAACGCGCACATGGCGAAGCAGGAGACGGTGGAGATACCGCACTCGAAGATGAAGGCGGAGATCGCCCGCATCCTCCAGGAGGAGGGCTACGTCCAGGACGTATCGGAGCGCGGGAGCGGGGTTGAGAAGAGGCTCGTCATAGCCTTGAAGTACGGTCCCGACGGTCGCCGCGGCATCACTGGCCTCAGGCGGATGAGCCGTCCGGGGCGCAGGGTATACCGCAAGCAGACCAGCATCCCCCGCGTGCTCGACGGCCTCGGGGTGGCGATTCTCTCGACCTCCCAGGGGGTCCTGACCGACCACCAGGCCAGGCGCAGGGGCGTCGGCGGCGAAGTCCTGTGCTTCGTCTACTAGGGAGGTATTGAGGGATGTCAAGAATTGGGAAGGCTCCTGTCGAAGTACCTGGCGCCGTCAACGTTGAGCTCTCGGGCCGCAGCGTGAAGGTGACGGGCCCGAAGGGCGAGATCACGGTGCCCGTGGGCCGCGGGGTCGAGGTCAAACAGGAGGACGGCAACGTAATCGTCGAGCGGGCCTCGGACGCGCCCGAGCACAGGGCGATGCACGGGTTGACGCGGTCCCTGATCCAGAACGCCGTTACAGGCGTTACGGACGGGTTCACGAAGACCCTGAACATCGCCGGCGTCGGCTACAGGGCGAACTTGCAGGGACAGAACGTCAATCTGCAGGTAGGCTACTCGCACCCTGTCTCGATCTCACCCCGCGAGGGGATAGAGTTCGAGGTCCCGAACGCCACCACGATAATCGTGCGCGGGATAGACAAGCAGCGGGTAGGACAGACGGCGGCGGAGATCCGGATGGTCCGTCCGCCCGAGCCTTACAAGGGCAAGGGCATCCGCTACAGCGACGAGCAGATCCGGCGCAAGGTCGGCAAGGCCGGATAGTAGGAGGATTGATGGCTGTTCTTCAAAAACGGGCGCACAGGGAGAAGCGGCGCAAGCGCGTCAGGCGCAAGGTGGTCGGTACGGCCACCAGGCCGCGCCTCTCGGTTTACCGCTCGAACGTTCACATCTACGCCCAGCTCATCGACGACGATGCGGGGCGCACCCTCGCTGCGGCAGACTCCCGCGAGGTCCAGGCCGATAATCGCAAGGACGCGGCCCGCAAGGTCGGCGAGTTGATCGCCAGCAAGGCGTCCGAGGCAGGGATAGATGTTGCCGTCTTCGACAGGGGCGGGAACAAGTACCACGGACGCATCGCCGCGCTCGCCGAGGGCGCGCGCGAGGGCGGACTGAAGCTCTAACTTTCATAGGAGGAAGTGTCTTGGGAAGACCGAGAAGCGATAACAGACAAGGCGGAGGAGGACGCGGACAGGGCGGCGGTCGCGGTCGGCAGCGCGACGGTGCCTCGGACATCCAGGACAGGGTCGTCGAGATCCGTCGCGTCGCCAAGGTCGTAAAGGGCGGCAGGCGCTTCAACTTCTCGGCCCTCGTCGTCGTCGGCGACGGCAAGGGCAGGGTCGGCGCCGGCCTAGGGAAGGCCAACACCGTTCCCGCCG
>DASSJP010000324.1:0-3381 GCA_035691165.1 Rubrobacter sp. | reverse complement strand
AAGTCGCATCCCGCGGTGCGCTCCTATCCTCTCGACCACACGCCCCATGACCACCGAAGCAAGCGAGGCCGAGACGAAGAAAAGAGCGACGGCCAGGCCCAGAGCCGCAGACCCGAAGTCCAGCTCGGACCGGATCTGGACCACGAGACCTCCGGTCAGGAAGGCAGGGAGAACCCCCGCGGTCGCGACAGCAACGGCGAGTAACACGGGACGATAGTCGAGGGATCTCTCCTCTACAGCATTTTCCGCGAAGGCGGGATCAGACCCCGCCGCGCCACGAGACATGCGTCAGATCATACCACCGTCGCCATTTCCGGCTTCAAGCAGACTACTAGGAGCCCGCCGCGAGGTCTGTGAGGCGTGACATGGCCGAGCTCGTCGCCGGGTACAGAGAGCGATAGACTGCGTAGTGTTCCTCGTATATCTTCGCCCGCTCCGTATCCGGCCCGGTGGTCTCCTCCCGCAGTTTCACCACGGAAGCCGCCTCGTCTACGTCAGCGTAGGTGCCCGAAGCCACCCCTGCCAGGAGCGCAGCTCCGTAGGCAGGCCCTTCGTCGGCGACGGTTCGGCGTATAGGCTTGCCGTAGATGTCGGCCTGGAGTTGACGCCACAGCTCGCTCCTCGCCCCGCCGCCCGTGGCCCGCACGTCCTCGACTGGCACCCCGAGCTCGCGCATGATCTCCAGCGAGTCGCGCAGGGAGAAGATCACACCCTCCATCACGGCGCGGGTCATGTGCGCGACGCCGTGACGGACCGTGAGCCCGAAGAAGGCCCCCCTGGCCTTCGGGTCGAGGTGTGGCGTCCGCTCACCCGAGAGATAGGGCAAAAAGAGCAGCCCCTCCGAGCCTGGCGGAACGCCTGAAGCCGCCTCGACCAGCTCTTCGTAGTCGCCACCGATCGTCTCGCGCCACCAGGAGAGGGACCCGCCGGCAGAGAGCGTTACTCCCATCAGATGATAGGCGCCGGGAACGGCGTGGCAGAAGGCGTGCAGACGCCCCGACGGGTCAGGGTTGAACTCGCTGGCGTGGGCGAAGAGGACTCCGCTCGTCCCGACTGAGGAGTTGACGAGCCCAGGGCCGACTACACCTGTCCCGACGGCCGCCGCCGCGTTGTCACCTCCGCCTGCTGCCACGGGTATGCCGGGTGGCAGGCCGAGTACCTCGGCAACGTCCTCACGCAGGGCACCTGTATTCTCCGGGCCTTCGTAGACATCCGGCATCCACTCATGCGGGATCTCCAGAGCGTCCAGGATCTCGGCTGACCAGTCGCGGGCGCGCACGTCGAGGAGCAGGGTGCCAGCCGCGTCCGAGACGTCCGTTGCGTACCCGCCTGTGAGTTGCAGCCTCACGTAGTCCTTCGGCAGGAGAACACGGGAGACACGCTCGAAGTTATCCGGCTCTTCGTCCCTGAGCCAGACGATCTTCGGCGCCTGGAATCCTGTGAGGGCCGGGTTGCCGGCGATGGAGATCAGGCGTTCCTCCCCCACGGCCCGCGTTATCTCGTCGCACTGCCTGTAGGTACGCTGGTCGTTCCAAAGGAGCGCGGGCCTTATCACATCGTCGGACGAATCGAGGAACACGGAGCCGTGCATCTGGCCTGTGAGCCCGATCCCGGCCACTTCCTCCCCGGCGGCGACCTTCCCGAGTGCCTCTTTGGCGCTATCCCACCAGTCGGCGGGGTCCTGTTCCGTCCAGCCGGGGCGCGGGCTGTGAAGCGGGTACTCGGAAGAGGCCTCGGCGACGACGTTCCCTGACCCGTCCACGGCGACGGCCCTTGCGCCGCCTGTACCTACGTCGAGACCGATTAGGACGCTCACGCCTCTCTCCTGGCGCGCGCCTCCTTGCGGCGGTCGGCGATCTCGGCCTCGTAGTCGCCGTCCATGCCGAGCGCTGCGTAGACCGCCTTCTGGCCTGCCAGGGCGTCGGCCCGGCTCTTCGCCTCGCGCAGCTCGGCCCTGTCTATCTTCTTCGCCAGGTCCCAGATGAACTCCCACTGCACGATGGCGCGCCTGACGGCAGCGATCTGGTCTTCCGTGTACGGATACAGGTCGAAGCCAATGATCTCACCCTCCTCACCGTACCCGATGTCCTGGAGGGTCTGGGCCAGCTCGAGGGTCTGCATGAAGAAGTTCGTGCCGACCACGTTGTCGTCGTCGAAGGTTCCCCAGCCGTCGTTGCCGTGCTGGTGGCCCAGCTTGTGCTCCGAGGCCAGGAGGTCGGCGTACTCGGCCAGGTTCTCGCCGTTCATTATCAGGTGCTGCCAGTCCATATTGACCATGAGGTGGGTCGTGTCCACCCCGAGGGCATTGACCTTCTGGATGGTAAACAGCGTCATCCCGATGTTCTGCATCAGGATCTTCATCGCAGGCTCACTGTTCTTGTGCTCGAGGAAGACCTTGACGTCCTTCTCGTTGGCGTGGTCCGTCAGCTCGGCCACGCCTTCGACGAAGTGCCTCCAGGTTTCCGCGTAAGGACGCTGGAAAGTGTAGTTGTAGCCCTCCGCGCCAGGCCAGATGATGAAGTTGGCCCCTACTTGCGCGCACAGGTCTATGCCGCGCCGCAAAGTATCAATGCCCTGGCGTCTGAGCCTATCGTCAGGGTTTATAAACGCGCCCATCGCGTACGTCGGGTCTGGGTGGAGGCCTGCGGCGATCACGGGCAGGTCCATCCCGTGGGCGGAGAGGACCCTCAGCACCTCCTCGGCGTTGTCCTCGTTGATCTCACCCGGATAGTGATACTCGAGCCCGTCGAGGAGGTCGTTGAGCCCACCGGCGACGCGCTCCGTCTTCTCGACCATCGGCTCGTTTGCCACCTCGTGGTGGTAGCCGGGTGGTACGAAGCGCGTAACCGCGGGACCGAAAGCCCATATCCCAACCGAGTTCTTGATCATCCAGATCCTCCTTCCCTGGAAAAGGACGTGCGAGCATCCATCCTCCGCCCATCATATCCCGATCCCCACCACAGCTGCTCGCGTCTTGCCAGGACCATGGCGCTACCGACCGTAACCCTTCAGCCGGATCGTGCGGCGGAGTTCCCCTTCGCATCCTCGGATGTTGACTCCCCCGTCGCGTCCATCCTTGCGCGCAATCTCCGGTAAGGCCCGAACAGCCGCCAGATCGTGGACTCCTCTATGTCGCTGAGGTCGTCGCTCAGGTTCTCGTTCCGGGACTTCAGATCTTGAAGCTGGGTCGAGAGGTTCTCGACCCTGGCCTCCAGCGCTTCACCCCGCGTTTTGAAGTGCTCGACGCGGGCTTCTAGGTGCTCGACCCTGGCGGCGTAACGCGCCCGCTGTGAGTGAAGCCTGTCACCCAGTTCGCGGAGCTTGTTACGCAACTCACCTTCATTCGCACGCCGGGCGGCCCTCTCGTCGTCAAGTTGCTCG
>DASSJP010000323.1:0-2381 GCA_035691165.1 Rubrobacter sp. | reverse complement strand
GTCGGCACGAACCATGCCGCGACGCTGCTTGTCCTGGCCGGAGACAACCCCGAGAGACCCAAGAGCGAGGCGTCTTTCGCCAGCCTCTGCGGGGTGTCGCCCCTGGAAGCCTCCTCTGGCAAGGTGGTGAGGCACCGCCTCAATAGGGGCGGCAACCGGGACGCCAACCGGGCCTTGCACATGATCTGTGTGGTTAGGATGGGCTCGGATCGCCGTACCAAAACCTACCTCAGCCGGCGCCTCGCCGAAGGGAAGAGCAAGTGGGAGATCATGAGGTGCCTCAAGCGGTACATCGCCCGGGAGATCTACCGTATTTTGCTCTCGTCGGTCATGGTGAGGACATCGCCGACCAGGAGCACAAACCGCTTCGTGGGGGCGGAAATGACGTAGGTCTTGACTATAAGAGCGTCTGTGAAGACGCCTTCGTTAGCGATGCACCAGGTTTCGACGTGTGGCATGCTCCTAGATGCTAGTAGCAAGGGACACATGTAAAGGCGGCGCCGTGGTTCGCCAAGTACACCTCATAGCTGTGGTGGGAGTCTTTCTGATGGGGTGTGCTGTCCTTCTTCTGGTGGTTGGCGCTTCAGGGGTGCAGGCAGAAACCTCACAGAAGAAGCAGGGACACAACGAAGCTACCAAGGAGGGGCAAGCACGCTCATCCGGAGAAGAGTCAGTAAAACACCGATGCGGGGGAACGCGGACCATCGTCCGGGATGGTGAAGGCTATCTCACGAATGACGTGCCAGGCTGCCCCAAGGGCGGCCCGCTCTCCGACACCGGCAGCATCTGCAGATGCACTCTGGATGGCATGAAAGGCGATGACGAGATACACGGCCGTAGGTATAAGTATGGAGACGAGCTCTACGGAGGGTCCGGCAGCGACGTCATCTACGGCGGGCCGGGCGCGGATTTCCTGTATGGCTACGGCACCGGCAACAATTATACGGACCCCGGCCGTGAAAGCGATAGAGACGTGTTCTACGGGGGCGACGACGACGATTATTTGTACGGAGGCGAAGGCGCGGATGTCCTCAATGGCGGGGATGGCAACGATTATATTGTCGCTGCTGCTCTTAATGCGGACTACGGGGCGAACAAGCAGCGGGACAAGCTCTATTGCGGTGCAGGCAGGGACACATACTATGCTGCCACGAACGACTATGTGTCTAGCAGCTGCGAGGAAGGCACGCTCGTCGACACAGGTGGCCCTCCCTTGCTCCTTCTCGCAGGCGTTGCGCTACTCAGCGGCCTTATGCTGATCCTATACGTGATCCGGCGCGACTCTTGAGTGCGTCCTCCCGTGCAGGCGTCTGGGAATATCCTACTTATATAGTCGCCGCCACACCTCCCCGAGCGCCCAGTCTGCGCTTGAAACAGGAGCATGAAGAAGTCTCTAGTTCTTCCTGGAAGGTCGCCGGGACTGCGCCGAAAGATAGCCCATTTGGGGGATGTGCTCTTCGTAGCTAGCGCTGTACGCTAGCTTCCGCGCATATGTGGGGCGGGTTGCTCGCCCCATCTGGTAGAAGGGAGCGGCATGGGCCGACAACAATACGATGCGCTGAGTCTGGAGGGATTGACCAGGAGGCTAGAGGCGCTGGAGCGAGAAAATGCCCGGCTGCGCAACGAGGTAGAGACGCTAAGGGATTCAGGCACGCACAGGGCCGGAGAACCTGCCGCTTCCGAGTTGTCCGAGGGCGAAGGGCGCGTGAGCAGGAAATGGCTGCTCAGCAGGGCTGGAGTTGCTGCCGCAGGCCTCGTTGTGGCTGGGGCGCTGACCCAGCGCGACATACGCCAAACCAAAGCCGATCCTACAGTGTTCAGCACAAACACCGCCCAACGCGGCGCTGTGGAAGGTTCGAACGATAATGCCGCCGGGTATGGGGTGTGGGGCAACGCCAAAAACTTGGGCGTCTACGGCTCGGGAGGCCATACCGGTATCCTGGCTATCAGCGATCCTGGTGCTGGTGTTACTACTAACCAAGGAGCGGGGATCCAGGCGTCTCACACGAGCAATGGTCCAGGTGTCCTGGCGGATTCTGAGGGTGGGCCGGGGGTACAGGCAAGATCCTTCGGTGGCACCTCGGGTGCCGTCTACGGCAAGCACAACGCCCAGGGCTACGGCGGGCTCTTCGAAGGAGGCAGGGCGCAGTTGAAGCTCGTGCCCGCGAGTAGCCGTGGAAGGCCCACAGGAGCACACACCAAGGGCGAGTTGTACATGGACTCGGCGGGTTCGCTGTTCGTGTGCGTGAAAGGCGGCACCCCCGGCGCGTGGAGGAAGTTCGCGACGACCAGGGCCTGAGGGCACACTACCGCCCTATGCGTTTCTCACCAGGAGGTATAGCCTCCGTCGATGACGAGGTTGGTGCCCGTGGCGAAGCTCG
>DASSJP010000322.1:0-2298 GCA_035691165.1 Rubrobacter sp. | reverse complement strand
TCGATGCTCGCCATCGTCGCTGCGGCGCTCTCTCTGCCTACCATCTTCGCGATCACCAACCCCGGTTCTGGCCCTGCCACTCTGAGCATCGAGGTGGCCGTGGTGATGTTCGTGCTCTACGTCCTGTACCTGATCTACATCCTCCGTAGCCCCGAAGGAGCGACTGCGAGCGAAGGACACGCTGCGTTCGGCAGGACCGCTTCGCTGGTGCTCCTGTTCGTGGCGACTGCGGCTGTCGCCTACGTCTCCGAGGCTTTCGTCGGGGCCATAGAGCCACTTACGGAGGAGTATGGGATCTCCGAGCTCTTCGTCGGGGTTATCATCGTCCCGATAGTGGGCAACATCGCCGAGCACATCGTCGGAGTCCAGATCGCCTACAAGAACAACATGGACTTCTCGATGGGGATCTCACTTGGCTCCTCCTTGCAAGTCGCCCTGCTCGTCACCCCGATCCTGGTGTTCCTCGGGCCCCTGCTCGGCAGTCCCCTGCGTCTGACATTCTCCCCTCTGGAACTCGGAGCCCTCGGGGCAGCCGTCGTGGTGACAGGCTTCATCGCCCTTGACGGCAAGTCCAACTGGCTCGAAGGCGCGATGCTCTGCGGCGTCTACATCATCGCCGCACTAGCCTTCTTCTTCTCGCCATAGAGAGGCATCAGCATTCAGGCTACGTGGGCGTCCATCACCTTTTCTCCGCCCTGATGCCATACATCAGGGGAACGGTGGGGATTTCGTCGGGCGGGACCATGCGTCTGCCCGGCAGCTCGCGCATCCGGGAGCGGTTCCGTTCCCCGTTCGTGTACGGGTACTCCTGGACCGTCGTGATCCTTAGCCCCGCCGCAGCCACTGCCGTGATGACCTCCCCGAGCCCCCAGCGGAAGAGGTGGGCCTTCTCGGGGTTCTCGAAACCGCTTACCCCTTCGACGAACCCGGCTGGTGTGAGACCTCCGCCCGAGCCCGCCACGTAATCGCCGACCCCCTCTTCGAGGAGCAGCGGTTCTCCTCCAGAGGGATAGTCACGAACGTGGTTCCAATCTTCATCGAAGACCTGAGCCGCAGGATGGAAGTCCACGAGCACGAAGCATCCACCGGGTTGGAGGATCGCCGCGATACCCTCAGCCCACCTTCCGATGTCGGGGAGCCAGCAGACGACGCCGTAAGAGGCGAAGACGATGTCGAAGTACCTGCCTTCTCGCGAAGTCTCCTCCAGCCAGTCGTACACGTCGGCGTGTTCGAAGGTGGCTTGCACGCGTGTCTTCTCCGCGAGACCATGGGCGGAGCGCACGGCTTCGTCGCTGATATCCACACCCGTAACCGTCGCGCCGAGCTTCGCCAGGCTTACCGAATCACCACCTGAGTTGCACTGGAGGTGGACGAGGGATTTTCCTTCCAGGTCGCCGAGAAGATCCAGCTCCTCCGGAAAAAGCGTGCTCCCACCTTCCCTGAGAAATCGCGAGAGGTCCCCGCGATGGCTGTCGAGGGCACCGACCACGGCGTTCCACGAAACCCTGTTCTGCTCCCGGAGGTCTCTATGATCCACGAGAGGATTCTACATCGGCCCCGTCCTCCTGGCCTCGTCCGAGATCGCGGCTCTCAGAACCTCCTCGAAGCCTGCGACCGTGCTCTTCCACAGAGGTAGGCTGGAGGCGCGGCGGCTGGCGGCGGCGGACATCCTCGCCCTCAGTTTGGGATCTCCGAGCAGGAGATCCAGGGCCGCCGCCAGCGCCTCTTTGTCGTCCGACTCGACCAGTATCGCAGCCTCCCTGCCGACGAGGTCGGGTACGGGACCAACGTCGCAGGCTACTATCGGCAGCCCGTGGGCTAGCGCCTCCGCGTAGACGATTCCGTACCCCTCATACCGCGAGGGCAGCACGAAGAGGTCCGCCGACGCGAAGGCGGCGCCGAGCGCCTCGTCGTCCACGGAGCCGGATACGACTATGGAGTCCTGTGGCGCGGCGTCGATGGCAGCCCTGACATGTGCAGCGTACCCTGGGCCTGCGTTCGTCTCCCCGACAAGTTCGAGTACCGCGCCGGGACGCTCGTGCAGCCTCCAGGCTTCGACAAGCTCAAGTATCCCCTTGCGCGGTATCCACTGCGCGACGCAGAGGGCGCGCACAGGACCGTATCTCTCCACGTGAAAACCACCTCTCGCCGGAACATGGTCGAAGCCAGGCTGCACTACGTGGATACGTCCTGGCGGGACGCCCCTGCTCTGGAGGAGTCTCCTTCCGTGCTCGCTCACGGCGACGAGCCGGTCTGCGCGTAACAGAGGCTCCTCATAGTCCCGCTCGCTGGCCACGG
>DASSJP010000321.1:0-2501 GCA_035691165.1 Rubrobacter sp. | reverse complement strand
CTTGCGGTGAGTTGCCCGGTGCGAGCATCGAGCAGCCGCTGCAATTCTTCGAAACGACGGAGCTTCCTGGTCAACGCGTAGATCAACTCCTCGTGAGATGCCGCTGTCGGAACATCGACCTCACCGTTGGGACGTGCTGCCAACACGAACTGATAGGTCATCGCTTCAGGGTCTCGTCGTACCGCTTTCATGGCCTCTTTCGGGATCAGTTCCTCGTCTACCTCTATCTCCGTGTCGAATATGCCGAGCCTGCTGCGTCTTATTTCGATCGTTTGAAAACCGGCATCCTTGAAGAGCTGTTCCGCGCTCTTCCTGGTAAAGAACCTCAGGTGCGTGTCGTCCAACAGCCCCAGCGGATGGTACTCGAACCGTCCTTGCAACAGGGCCAGGCGCACACTCCCATGGGCTATGTTGGGGATCGAGGCGACCGCGTAACCTCCGAACCTCAAGAAATGCTTGAGGCGCCTGAGCGTCCGCAGAGGATCTCTCAAGTGCTCCAGCACGTCACCGAAGACGATAACGTCGAAGAACTCTCCGCCCAGTCCCGCGTCAAGATCCAGGTTCTCCACGTCCCCGATTACAACCCTCTCGCAGTACTTCTCGGCTTGCCGGGCTGCCTCGGGGTCGAGTTCGATCCCCGTTACACTGCACCCGTGGCCGACCATGACCTCGGCCAGGTAGCCTGTGGCGGTGCCGACGTCCAGGACGCGCTTGTCGTGCCCGACGAGATCGACAATATGAGCGTGGGACGAGTCACTGTTCGGATCTACCGTAGTGCCGTACTTGGTCCCGTACTCGTTGGTCATGGTTCTCCATTCAGGGTCTTCGGTCGTGAGAAGTTTAGCGACCGACAGCCTGGTCGTCACGCGCTTTCGTGCGGTGGCTTCCCGCAACTTTGTCTTTGTCCTTCGATGTCGACAATACGATCCTGCCCCACGAAACCGCATTCGGGTCGCCCTTCGGGGTCTCATGGCCTCTCTGAAACCTGCGTGTATGCGGTAGGATAGCCGGATGCCCGAGAGGCCCAGATATATCATGACAAGGCCTGACGAGGTGCGCTCCATGGTGAATTGTTTCCACAAGGTTTACTACGATTCGTGCATGACCTGGTTCAACTTTATCGTCGAGACAGGTTCAGCCTGGAGGGTGTCGACCGGGTTTGCTGTCTGAGTCACCGAAGGCGTCGGTCGTCGTCACGACTTTGAACGCGGGTCCCGGTTTCGGAGAGCTGATCAGCAGGCTCTTCTCCCAGAAAGCGGACTTCGGCTACGAGGTGCTCGTGATCGACTCAGGCTCGACTGACGCTACCATCGAGCTGGCCCGACGCCACGGCGCGTCCGTCCACAGGATAGGCCGTGACGAGTTCGACCACGGGGCTACGCGCAACCTTGGCGCCTCGCTCTCGAGGGGACGTTATGTCGCCTTTGTCGTGCAGGATGCCTTGCCGGTCGACGAAGGGTGGTTGGCGGCGATGGTCGAGAACCTCGATAAGGATGAAACGGTCGCCGGGGTGTACGGGCGTCAGATCCCACGTCCCGAAAGCAGCCCGCTGACCCGCGCCTTGATGGATGATTGGCCTACCTCCGGGCTAGAGCGCCGCGAGCAGTTCGCCGGAGGACCCGGAATCTACAGCGAGATGTCCCCTGCCACGCGGCGCACGCTCGCCACCTTCGACAACGTGACCTCCTGCGTGCGCCGCTCGGTGTGGGAGCGCTTCCCTTTCGAGCGGACGAGCTTCGGAGAAGACCTGAGGTGGGGCAAGACGGTCGTCGAGGCCGGCTTCAGGCTCGTGTACGAGCCGCGCTCGGCAGTACTCCACTCCCACGAGCGCGGCGCCATCTACGACCTGCGCCGCCACTACGCGGACGGGCTGGTCATCGAGGAGCTCTTCGGGCTCGTCCCGACGCCGAACCTGGGACGCCTGCTCCTGAACGTGCTCCTCTCCTCCGCGCACCTCAGCCTCAGTCTCAGCCGGAACGGCAAGACGGCGGGAGTGGCCCCGTGGTCCCTGCTACTCGCCATGAGGTACGCCCTCTTCTCCCAGGCAGGCGCCTACCTGGCGGCCAGGAGATCCAGAACGGGAGGCAGGATCTCCGACAGGCTGGACGAGTTCCTCCTCAAGGGTATCTAGAGATTCCGTATAATCCTTCGTTGTGCACCCCGAGTCTCTAGACACCCGACGGTGAGGATCCTCTTTACCGCCCACCAGTTCTTCCCCGAGAGCCGCGCAGGCGTGGAGGTCGTGACGCTCGGGCTGGCGCGGGAGCTGAAGGCCCGCGGACACGAGCCTTTCGTCCTGGCAGCCAAACGCACCGTCCCCCACAGCGACATCATGCCCGATGAGATCGAGGACTACGAGTTCGAAGGCGTCCCCGTCCGCAGGATTGGCCGCCCCGAAGAGGGCCTGTCCCGCCCCTACAGGCTGAACTACGCCAACGACGAGATGGCACAAAGAACGAGGGAGTACGTGCGACAGGTAGGTCCTGACATCGTCCACGCCA
>DASSJP010000320.1:0-3248 GCA_035691165.1 Rubrobacter sp. | reverse complement strand
CGTGACTTTCGACGGCCTGCTACAGACCCCTCTGTGGCTTGAGATCGTACGTCTGACCCCCGTTACCCAGACGCTGGGGGTGATCCTGCTGCCCACGCTGTTCTTCGGCATCTATCTTGGTTTCGTGCAACTGAGTCGAATCTTCGGGCGAGGCAGAGACTTCGGGCGGTTCGTGGCCGCGTACGCTTTCTCGCTCGTGCCGATAGCCATTGCCTACCAGATGGCCCATTACTACACGTACCTGCTCATCCAGGGGCAGATGATAATCTCCCTCGTCTCAGATCCCTTCGGGTGGGGCTGGGACCTCTTCGGGACCGCAGATTTCGAGCCCTACTACGGCATCGTCGGGGCCGGGTTCGTCTGGTACTCGCAGGTCGCGCTCATCGTGGTCGGACATGTGATCGCCGTCTATCTGGCCCACTCGACCTCGCTGCGCCTCCTGCGCGACCCGGGACGCGCCTTCAGGAGCCAGATCCCCATGCTCCTCCTCATGGTTCTCTACACGATAACGAGTCTCTGGATCCTGGCCCAGCCCATCGTCAAATAGGTGTGTACAGGTGCACTTCGGGGTGGTAAATTCCTAGGTATTCAAACGCGATGTTGGTCTACCCGGGGGGAGCAGACTTAGATAGGCCTGGGTGAGCATGAGCGGCGAGAATAGTAACTCGCATACGCGTCAAGAGATAGGCCGGACCCTGGAGCTGGCCCGCAGGGAGCGAGGGCTCTCACTCGAGGCGGTCGAGCAGGCGACGAAGATCCGGGTCAGGTACCTGAGGGCCCTGGAGAACGAGAACTTCGACGTGCTGCCGGCCGTGTACATGCTCGGGTCCCTGAAGACCTACGCCAGGCACCTTGGACTGGACGAAGCGGCACTGACCACGGAGTTCAAACACCGCCAGGCGCTTTTGCAAGAAGAACAGAATCAGGAAGAGCCCCATGCTGACGAGCCACGCGGGCTCCTCGCATCCCTGAGCCGTCTCCTTGGAGCCGAGGGCCATGAGTCGGACGAAGAAGAGAAAAAAGGGTCCAATCGCGTCCACAGCCCCCGCCTGTACCTGAGCTTCGGGGTGGTTTTGATCTTCGTCTTCGTCATTGCCCTCGCTTCGACCCTCAGGGCGGAGGATCAACCAGCGGTCTCGCAGGTGCACGAAACGAGGGTCTCGAAGTTTCCCTCCATGATCGCCCTGGCCGATACCCTGGGCGACGAACGTAACACTGACGATGAGAACAAAGAGAATCAGCCCGGGAAACGGGCCAAAGCGTCCGCTAAAGTCGGAAGCAAAGGCGAGAAAGTCAAGTCGGAGAGTGGGGAGAAGAACACACACCTGAGGGCACAGGTGTCCTCGGCCAACGCGTCCGCGAGCGCGACTGTTAGCGTGGCATCCTCGGGAAGCGCGTCCGCGGCTGCGAGGGCGTCAGCCGGCGACAGGCCGGAACGGGCGGCTGCGGCAGAGGCCGACAGCGCCGGGAGTAGCGTCGCCGCCGATGCTTCAGCCGGTCCAACTGCCCGCGCGCACGCTGGACCCGTCGTACAGCGGAAGCAAGCAGGACCCATCGATGCCACGCGGCTACGCAACAGGATCGTCAGCCAGGCGTGGAGCGTCGTTGACGACGCATGGTGACCTTCAATTTCAAGGTCCGCGCAGGAGAGCCGTCTGACCGGCTCTAGCCGTTCTTGACGGCCTCGACGACCTCCTGGAGGCCCTGCTTGGCGTCGGAGAAGAGCATCATGGTCTTCTCCGTGTCGTAGAAGAGTGGGTTGTCCACGCCGGCGAAGCCTGGACTCAGGGAACGCTTGATGAAGATGACGCGGTCGGCCTTATCCACTTCCAGGATGGGCATGCCCGAGATGGGAGTGTCCTGTTCGGGGTCGCTGGCGGCGGGGTTGACGACGTCGTTGGCGCCGACGATGATCGCGGCGTCAGCGTCTTCGAACTCGGGGTTTATGTCTTCGAGATCGTAGAGCTTCTCGTATGGGACGCCGGCCTCCGTCAGCAGGACGTTCATGTGCCCTGGCATGCGACCGGCCACGGGATGGATGCCGAAAAGGACTTCCTTGCCTTGCGCCTCGAGCGTCTCCATCAGGTCGAACATCGGTCCCTGGGCCTGTGCGACCGCGAGGCCGTACCCTGGTACGATCACGACTTTCTGGGCCTCGTCCGAGAGATACTCTCCCACCGCGCTCGCGCTTACGTCGTGGACAGGTCGGTCCTCTTCGTCCCCGCCTTTGCTGGCCGTCCCCGAGGCGGCAATACCGGCGAAGATGATCTTGGACAGCGGTCTTCCCAAAGCGCTGCTCATCTCGCGCGTCAGGATCGTACCCGAAGCCCCGACGAGCGTGCCGCTGATGATGAGGGCGTAGTTGTCGAGCACGAAGCCGGAGGCCGCCGCGGCGATCCCGGTGAACGAGTTGAGGAGCGAGATGACGATGGGCATGTCGGCCCCGCCTATGGGTATGACGAAGAGCACGCCGAGGAGCAGCGATGCCCCGAGTATCAGATACAGGGAGAGGAGCGGGGAGAGCCATACTCCGCCGGCCAGGACGTTTACCCCGAGCCCCACGATGACGAGGGCTATGATGGCGTTCACCACCTGCTGCAGCGGGAACGTGACCGAGCCCGTGAGCGCGAGCTCCTGCAGCTTGGTGAAGGCGATGATGCTGCCCGAGAAGCTGACGCTCCCGATGACGACGCTAAGGAGCACGGCGACCGTGGCGACGACCGTCTCGGGGTGGGTGCCGAGCGCCTCGGCCTGGTAGAACTCGGAGAGGGCAACGAGCGCCGCCGTCGCGCCGCCGACGCCGTTGAAGGCCGCGACCATCTGGGGCATGGCCGTCATCTGCACCCGCTGGGCGGCGACGGCCCCTATAACAGAACCTACAAGTACCCCGGCCAGGATCTCTATTCCGCTCAGAGCTTCGTCTATGTCGGCAACGAAGATCGTCGCAACGAGCGCGATGACCATCCCGACGGCGGCCAGGGTGTTCCCGGAGCGGGCCGTCTCGGGGGCGCGCAGGCGCCTTATCCCGACGATGAAGAGCGCTGATGCCACGAGGTAGGCTACGAACGTCCCTACCTGCATACCTACCCTTTCCTCTTCTTTACCTTCGTGACGGGTGGACGGAACATACTGAGCATCCTGTTCGTCACCCAGAAGCCGCCGACCACGTTCATGGCGCCGAAGACCACCGCGATCAGGCCGACCGTCGTCGTGAAGGAGTCGCTCGCCGAAGCCAGTGAGATGACCGC
>DASSJP010000319.1:0-4633 GCA_035691165.1 Rubrobacter sp. | reverse complement strand
TTGTGGGGAGACCAGTTTCCGGGCCACCGCGACTTCCTCTGTTGCCCTGTCTCTATACGGGCGTTAAGTTCGCGCGAAACTCGACAGCCCTCTTCCCGTATCCGGGTTCACAAACCATGCTTGAAAGACCCTGACCAGGGTATAGTATTTCAGTTGCAGCTCTTATCTATGAGGTGTATCCGAGGGCTGCACCTGGAAGCGCAGTTCGCGCCTGGCAAGGAGTGGCAGCTTGTTTCCCACGAGGATACTGCTGGCTACAGATGGGTCCAATGAGGCTGTTTTGGCTGAAGATGCGGCGGTCGAGCTCTCCGGCGGCACGGGCTCGGAGTTGCACGTGTTGCACGTGGTATCCATTGTCTTCGACCTTCCCTATCCGCGGGGTTCATTGAGAGAGCGCAACGAGGCCGTGCTCGACCAGAAGAAAATTCGCGGTCTCAGGCTTCTCGAGCAAAGAGTGCGCAGGATCGAGGACCTCGGCGGCGTTGTCGGTGCTTCGCACTACAGGGAAGGAAACCCTGAGAAAGAGGTGCTCAGGCTCGCCAGCGAACTCGACGCCGGGCTGATCATCACCGGCGGCCAGAGGCGTCCCTGGTTCGAACGGATATTCGGATCCGGTTTCTCTGAGCACGTGTTCAAGCGAGCGGACCGTCCGGTCCTCGTGGTCAGCGGCGGGGAACATGAAGGCTCCGCGCTGCCGCGGTAGCCGTATTCAGGAGATGGCCCGGTCCATCGCTTTCACGTTCGGCTCTCGCCCTGTCCAGAGCTTCTGCGCTAGTACGCCCTGGTAGAGCAACATCCTGCCGCCCGCGACTACGGGGACGCCTCGCTCGCGCGCCAGCCGGACCAGGGGCGTCTCCGTTCCTGGACGGTAGACAACGTCGCAGAAAGCCCTGCCCTCCCGCACGTACTCGGACGGGACGGGCATCGGGTCCCCTTCCCGCATCCCTAGAGGGGTCGTGTTGACGACGACCTCGGCATGAGGCACAGCCTCCTCCAGTGCGTCGAGGGGGTGGACCGCGATCTCTTTCATACCTGTCCGGCGCAGCTTGTCCCGCAGGTGTGCGGCGTGCTCGACATTCCGGTTCGCGATGTGCAGTTCACCGACCCTGGCATTGACGAAGGCGACCGCGATGGCAGCGGCGGTGCCCCCTGCGCCAAGGAGTACGACGCTTCGGCCCGAGAGTTCGATGCCGGCTTCGTGGCAGGCCATCACCATTCCGCCCCCGTCCGTGTTGTAGCCGCGCAGTATGGAGTCTTCGATCACGACGGTGTTCACCGCCCCCGAGATTCGTGCTCCCTCATCCAGTTCGTCCACGAGCAGGACCATCGCCCGTTTGTGCGGCATCGTGACGTTGAAGCCGCGCAATTTCAGAGCCTTCGCTCCCTTTACCGCGGCGGGCAGGCGATCCGGGTCCACGTCCAGACAGACGTAGACAAAGTCGAGGCCATCCTCGATGAATGCGGCGTTGTGCATCGCCGGACTCAGGCTGTGGCTGACTGGCTGCCCGATCAAAGCCAACAGCCGGGTCTTGCCGCTGATCATCCATCCCCCGACAGTCTCTCCTTCGACATGCCCGCCATTATATAGAGGGGAACTCCGATGCGGCTGTGCTCTTATGTACCCTGTATCCGATCTTCTGATCGCAGACCGGATACGGCAAGTCTCTCCACACCCGTTGGCGGTTTTGCCGGCTGCGTAAGAGACGGGGACCTCTCGAGAGAGGTCCCCGTACAAGAAGGATATGGTTCTAGGTGCTGGTCGTCCCTGGATCGTCCCGCTCTCGCAGGATATCCTCTATCTCCTTCGCGGCGGCCGAGATCACACCCCTGACACGGGCCACCTTCTCCCGATCAACACTGCCCTCGTGCATCTTCTGGCCGAAGAGCTTGCCGAGATCCATGAGGTCGTGCCTGATCTCATGCAGCTCGGTCGCGACCTGCGGATCCCAGCCTCTTCCGGCCTTGCCCCAGATGTCCTCGATGGAACGCCGGTTCTGATCCAGGAACTTACGCCCTTCGTCCGTGATGGCGTAGATTTTCTTCCCGTCCCGGTGGGTAGCACTCACGTATCCCATGTCTTCGAGTAGTTGCAGTGTCGGGTAGACGGAGCCCGGGCTCGGAGAGTAGAACCCGCGGGACCTCTCCTCCAGCTTGCGTATAACCTCGTAGCCGTGAGAGGGCTCGTCCTTGAGCATGTCGAGGATTACGTATTTGAGATCGCCCTTCTCAAACATCCTCCCCCGCCGCGGGCCGTGCCCGAACCCGGGCCTGTGCCCACCTCCGAAGAATCCCTTCATCGCCCTTGCACCAAACATTTTCTCGACCTCCTTTTGTAGAAACTATCCCTGAACACTTGGCCCTTCCGCCAACCTGCGCCTGTCCTGCTCCCAGAGCGCGTAGCCCAGCCTTCCCTCGTGCGCCCTTACCTCCACATGGCCGCTGCTGGCCAGCTCGGAGAGCATCCGGTTCGCCTCGGCAACGGTGAGCGAAGTCTCTAGAGCCGCCATAGCGGGCGAGAGCTCCCCACGCCGCGCTAGAGCCTCCAGAAGCTCCTGCTCCTTGCTCTCCCCAGCCGAGGCCCCACCCGTCCGCGTACGGGGCGCCGTTAGCACCGTCAAACCCTTCGCGAACGCCGGTACTACCAGGAAGGGAACGGCCCAGATCAGGAATAGAAGAGGCAAGAGATGGAAGGCAGGACCAGCGACGAAGAGCAGAAACAACCCTCCTACCACTAAACCCACTATGAACCTCGGAGGAAAGGGTCCCCCGTAAGGTACCATCGGCCTCCCCCCACCCGCGTAGCCAATCATTCTCCACCCGTACATCTCGCCTCCTTCGAGAGCCTATTGTGATTTTGCAGTATATCACGATATATCGTGATAACACTTTATATATCGGGAGAGAATTTTCGACAAGCATAAGCAGGGGGGTTTAGGCGCTCCTTGACGGACGAGAGATCGGGAGAACCTGGCCGCCGGGATCGCTGGTTCGAACGAGAAGGCGGTCTCCGCACCGAGAGCCGCAAGTCAGGAATCTTCTCTCTGAGAAGAAGACGGTTCCGCAGTCGGACCGCCAGAGCGCGCCTAGCGCCTGCCTCTGGGCGGATGGACGACGTAGACCACGCGTCCCTGTATCGTCACGTTGTCCGCGGAAACTACAAGATCCTCGTGGTCACCGTTCTCGGGTTTGAGCCGCAGGAGATCCCCCTCCCGGTAGAGCCGCTTGACGGTGACCTCCTCGCCACCCCCTATGAGGGCGGCGACGACGGTGCCGTCGGGCGGGTCCTCGTCCTCCTCAACGACCAGGAGGTCCCCGTCGGCGATGTGTGCCCCGATCATAGACTGCCCGACCACCCTCAAAAGATAGCGCCGCCTGCCCGAATGAGACCCTACGAGCTCGGCGGCCAGGGAGTAAACATCATCCCCGACAGACACTGCTTCGAGCCCGCGTCCTGCGGCGATCCTACCCAAAAGCGGCATCTCTCCCGCGGCCTCCCAACCTTTCTCCGTGAGCCGGATGCCACGCGCCCGCCTGTTCCCCCGCTCGACGTACCCCGCTTCCTCTAACTTCTTGAGGTGCTTGTAAGCCGTCTGAGAGCTCCGCAAACCCACGGCCTCCCCCACCTCGCGCACGCTGGGAGGACCTTCTCCGCTCACGCGGGCCAGGTACCTGAGCATCTCCATCCTTATCTTCCAGTTCTCAGGAACCACCCGCGCCTCCTTCCAACGTCCCGCAGAGACACTTTATACGATTTTGCCGTAGACTGCAAACAATAGTTTGTGGTAGCGTGAATAGAGGAATGAAAAAGCAGGAGCGCCCCCACCCGGGCCTCGTGAACCGGCCGGCAGCCAACCAGTACCGGTCCGCGAGGATTAAAAGGAGGCGAGGACGCCTGCTCTCCGGATTATATCCGGCGGCGCGGGTTTCTCATCCCCCGGCTCGGGCGTTCCCCAGAGGGAGGAGCTTATGGAGGCTAGCGTCTCGGAGATACACCGCTATCCATTGCGGCCCGAGGGTTTCGAGGAGCCGTTATTTCCGACGCGTGAGTCGAGGCGGGAGGTCGGGGATCACCTGCTGCGTGCCCCCTGGCTCTCACGGGCCTCGGATATAGAGGGCAGGGGAGGACAGGCAGCACACGCCCGATGGGAGCCTGTCGACGTGGAGGACAGCTCAGGTGGTGTGCGGATCTCCCTGACTTCGGGCCGCAAGAAGCGGCTCGTCGTCGAGGTCCTTGGCCGCTGGCGGGAGGTTCGGGCATGGTGGGACGAGGAGCGGGCGAAGGACAGGAGGCTCGTCAGGGTCCTACTCTCTGACGGCGCGGTGGTGGACCTTGCACGCGAAGGATCCCGGTGGTTCCTCGTTGGGGTGGCGGATTGAACGAAGACTCCCTCGCCCATCTGCACGTAAGGAGCGGGTTCTCTTTCGGGTTCGGAGTCGCGAGGCCTGAGGAATTGGTGGAGGGCGCCGCGAAGATGGGGATGACGTCTCTGGCGCTCACGGATAGAGACGGGCTATACGGTATCCCCCGCTTTCTGGAAGCGTCAGACGAAACCGGCATCCTTCCCATCGTCGGGACGGAAGTCTCGACGGAGAGCGGGCACGTCGTGTTGCTTGCCGAGTCCATAGAGGGCCA
>DASSJP010000318.1:0-2057 GCA_035691165.1 Rubrobacter sp. | reverse complement strand
GCGCCCCGGTTCGGGGCCGCGGCATTTGCGGAAGGGGAACGTCTTGTTCAGGACGTCGAGCGTCGCGTGGACGCTGCTGGCGCTCGGGAAAGGTCCGAAGTAGCGGTGGCGCGGGTCGTGGGCAGCGCGGGTGGCGAAGACCCTCGGGTATTCGTCGCCGGTCGTGACCACGATGTACGGATAGCTCTTGTCGTCCTTCAGCGAAGCGTTAAAGCGGGGCCTGTGGCGTTTGATCAGGTTCGCCTCGAGGACGAGCGCCTCGGTCTCACTGCCCGTGACGATGAAGTCTATGCGCCTTACGCGCTCCCTCAGCTCCGCTATCTTCGGACGTCCGTCGCCCGAGCGGGTGAAGTAGCTCGCCACCCTGCTGCGTACGTTCTTCGCCTTGCCCACGTAGATAACCCTGTCTGCGGTGTCCTTGAATATGTATACGCCTGGCGAGGTGGGCAGGTGTGACCTGTCGGGGAATCCGTTCTCAGACATCACACCGGATTATACCGCGAAGGGCCATGTTTCCCTGTTCAGCGAAGCTTGCGGCGGGGCTCGCGGCGCCGGATCTGGGCTCCGGCTGGAATCATGTCGTCACCACCGGCCCTGGCGTAACCAGCCCCGCTCACGTAACCGCCCACAGCACCGGCCAGAGTCGAGATCAGGGCTCCCGTCAAACCAAGCGAATCGAAGTCCGTCACGACGACGGCTAGCCCTGCGAGCACGGCGAGCGCCGCCCCGACGAGGGCAAGCCTTCGTCTCCGCTCGAAGTCCGCACTTCTAGCATAGAGGGCGAAGATGACGAGGCCGGTCGCAACGAGCGTCAGTGGAACGAAAGCGTAGAAGGCCAGCGACCCTTCGAGATCCGGGAAGACGACCGTCCGGAATGCCTGATCTCGCCTGTTCAGTCCGAATGCAATGGCGAGCCACTCCAGGCCGAAGAAGCCGCTCCAGCCGATCAGGGCTCCCACCCCGGCCCCGACGCGCATCCCCCGGCGGCGCGGTGTCCTGAAGGTACGGGCCCCGAGTACCGCGGCGAGCACCATACCCGGAAGGATCAGGACGGTCCCGAGGAAGGCGAGCCTTGGTGGAAGGTAGCCGTAGATCTCCCCACCGCCGAAGTACCTCGACGGCAGCACTAGCAGAAAGTTAGCCGCTAGGAATGTGAGCATCCCCATGTACAACCACGTGACGCACCCGAACGCCCGCCTGTAACGCGGCTGGAGACCGCTCCGCTCCTCTGTCTGCGAAGAGCCATCGCTACTAGCGGACACTAGGCTCTCCGGCCCTCGTGGTGCCGAAGTGGGACATGAGAGTCGGGGCTACGTCGGTGATCCTGTGCGGGGCGGGCACACCGCTCGCGAGCACGAACACGTTGGAGTCGCTCGCGTGCAGCGAGCCGTGATCGCTCCTGGTGTGGTACCCGCCGGAGACCTCGCCGAAGGTATATCCCGGCGTCGCCGAGAGTACCACGTCACCGCACCTCGGCGAGTGCAGACACCCCCACAGGCGCTCCATCGCGTCAGGGTACTCACCGTAGCGCAGGTCGCCGTTCTCCGAAATCTCCATATCCAGGGCGTGGGGGTCTCCCCGTAGCTCCCAGGATCGCCCGAACGGGTCCCGAGGTCCTGCGCCTGGCCGGAACCGGATCTCGCGTCCGAGCCGGCGGAGTGCTACCCACTCCCCCTCAATCCAGGCCGCGAGGTCAACCCCACGGCGCCCGACCAGTTTCTCCACGACGGATCCCAGCTCGACGTCGGGGCGGAGGTAGAGGAGCGCCGAACGTCCGTTCGGGACAACGACGACGGTGGTGCCGTTGCCGAAACGAGCCTTTACTCCGGAAGAGACGTTCTGGCCTGGAATCCTGCGCAGATCGACGTAGCGGCTTTTCGGGAGCAGTGGCGCGTGGCCGTGATCCGAGAGTGCCATGACGGCGTAGTCATCCAGTACGCGGTCTACCCCGCCGCCGGCTCTGAAGATCCTGTCCACGTACCCGTCGGCCGTCGCCAGCCAGCGACGTTGCGCCCCCAGGCCGTGGTGGTGGGCGATGGAGTCGCCCTTGAAGAAGT
>DASSJP010000317.1:0-3718 GCA_035691165.1 Rubrobacter sp. | reverse complement strand
TGAGGGGGATGTAAAACACGCCCTCTCGGCGGCCCGTGAGTTGGCACTCTCCATAACACCGCGTGGGACGGGCACGAGCCTGGCGGGACAGGCGACGGCCCCTGGACTCGCCCTCGACGTCTCCGAGATGCGCCGGGCGCTGGAAATAGACCTCGAAGGCGGGCGTTGCGTCGTCGAGCCCGGACTCGTGCAGGGCGAGCTCAACGCGATGGTCGAGCCGCACGGGTTCGTCTTCGGGGCGGATACGTCCACGTCAGATGTGGCGACGCTAGGCGGTATGATCGGGAACAACTCCGCAGGGATGCGCTCGCTCGTCTACGGGATGACCTCGGATCAGGTCGTCAGCCTGCGCTGCGTTCTCGCCTCGGGAGAGACGGTCGAGCTGAGATCTCTCGGCAGGGAAGAAGCCAGGAGGCGTGCCCGCCACGCCGACGCCACAGCGAAGTTGCTGAGCGGGGCGATGGAGATCGGGGAGCGGTACAGGGACGAGATAGAGCGCCGGTTCCCGCGCATGATCCGTCGCGTCTCCGGCTATGGACTGGACGCACTCATCGACCCCGAGATCCTTGACCTCACCCGCCTGGTGTGCGGCTCCGAAGGCACGCTGGCCGTCGTTACCCGCGCCGAGTTGAGGCTGCACCCGCTCCCGGAGGCCCGCGCCCTCGCCTCCTTCGAGTTCGATACGCTCTCCGCCGCGGCCCGCGCAACGGGCCTGTTCCTCGGGATGGACCCATCCGCGATAGAACTCCTCGACGACGTCGCCATAGGCCGCGCGAGGGCCAACCCCGCCTACAGGGACTCGACCCGCTTTGTCAGAGGAGATCCCAAGGCCATCCTGGTCGTCGAGTGGAGCGGTACCGAAGAAGAACTTGACGAACGCTTCGCGAAGCTGGACGAGCTGACCGTCGAGGTCGGTGCACTGGCTGCGACGCCGCTGCGCTCCAAAGCGGAGATGAGCCAGACGGTCAGGCTACGCAAGTCCACCCTGCCGCTCCTCCTCGGCACGACCGACAAAGAGAAGCCGGTGGCGTTCGTCGAGGACGCGGCTGTGCCCCCGGACCGGCTGGAGGAGTTCGTCGTCCGCTTCGAGGAGATTGTGGACAGGAACGGTACCTGGGCCTGCTTTTACGGGCACGCCAGCGTGGGCTGTCTGCACGTGAGGCCGGCGTTGGATACCTCGGATCCCCAGGGTGTCTCGCGGATGCGGCGTATCGCCGAGGATGTCGCCGACCTTGTCGTGGAATGTGGTGGATCTATCTCGGGCGAGCACGGCGACGGCCTCTCGCGTTCGGAGTTCCTCGAGAAGATGTACGGAGCGGAGATCCTGCGCGCCTTCGCAGACGTCAAGCGCCTCTTCGACCCTGAAGGGATGATGAACCCCGGCGTCATAGTGGACCCTTCTCCTATGGACCGCCAGCTGCGTATCGGCCCTGGCCGTAAGCGCCTCCCAGTAAACACGAATCTCTCCTTCACGGATCAGGGCGGCTTCGCGAAGGCCGTCGAGCTATGTAACGGATCGGGGCTCTGCCGCAAGAGGACGGGCGGCACGATGTGCCCCTCATACATGGTGACCCTCGACGAGCAGGACACCACGAGGGCGCGGGCGAACATGCTCCGGTCAGTGATCGAAGGCACACTCCCGCCCGAGGAGCTGACGGGACGGCGCATGAAGGAGGTCATGGACCTCTGCGTCGGATGCAAGGCTTGCAAGACGGAATGTCCCTCCCGGGTGGATGTCGCCTCGATGAAGACCGAGGTCCTCTACCAGACGGGTAGAGAGCACGGTTTCAGTATGCGCCAGAAGGCGGCAGGACACATCCGCAGACAGCTCGCGCTCGCGTCCCTCGTCCCATCGCTATACAACGCGGTCGCAGGGACGAAGCTCGCGCGCCGGGCTGCCGGCCTCGCAGGCATAGACCCCCGCCGCTCGTTGCCGCGCGTGACGACGAAGACATTCTCCAAGCGCTTCCCGAAACTGCCGCAGGGCTCGGGACCCGCGGAAGTCGCGCTCTTCAACGATACCTGGAACGAGTACCAAAGGCCGGAAGTCGGGGAAGGAGCTGTAAAGCTCTTCGCAGCAGCGGGTGCGAGAGTACATCTGCCCGAGGTAGTATGTTGTGGGAGGCCGATGTTATCGGAGGGTCTCGTAGACGAGGCGCGAAAGAACGCGAGACGGAACCTGGATCTCCTGATGCCCCTCATAGAGCGCGGCGTCCCGCTGGTGGGCCTGGAGCCGAGCTGTATCCTCACCATGCGCGACGACTACAGGAAGCTGCTTCCAGCTGATAAGCGTGTCGAGAGACTGGCGGAAGCCACACGTCTCTTCGAGGAGGCGCTGCTCGAGCTCGACGCGGAGCTTACGCTCCAAGAAGGCGCACCCGTCCTCCTGCACGGCCACTGCCACCAGAAGGCTCTAGTAGGGACAGGACCGACGGAGAGGGTATTGGCCCTCGCACCAGGCTCCGACATCGAGGTCGTGGACTCGGGATGCTGCGGGATGGCGGGGCTCTTCGGGTATGAGAAGGGTCACTACGAGGTCTCGATGAAGATGGGGGAGAGAAGGTTGTTCCCGGCGGTGCGTGGAGCGGGGGAGCGGGTTGTGGTCGCGCCTGGGACGAGTTGCAGGGAGCAGATCCTTGACGGCACCGAACGCCGGGCCATGCACCCTGCCGAGTATCTGGCCGCGCTCCTGGACAGTTCAGCCTAGATACTCGTGACGGACCAGGAACCCGCGCTGTGGTTCGCGTTCCTGGGCGACAGGCTGCTTGTATTCGAAGACGGCCCTGTCCGCGTGCCGCTGGCGAGCGGACCCGAGGATCTCGGTCTCGATGTTCCGTTCCGATGGGAGATCGGGTACCTCGACGGGAATACGTGTTGGGCCGTCGAAGTAGACTCTGACGCCGGGCTGCCGGAGGGGATGGTATTCAGGGATCTCAGGAGCCTCTTTTACGGGGTGGACGAGGATTTCTTCAGAATGGCGGGACGGGCGAAGCAGTTCGTCGGCTGGCATACCACTCACCGGTTCTGCGGGCGTTGCGGCGGAAAGACGGAACTTGCGCCGGGGGAGCTCGCCAAGAGGTGTACGCGGTGCGGGATGATGCACTATCCGCGCCTCAGTCCGGCTGCCATCGTCCTCGTCAGGAACGGGGACCGTATCCTGCTGGCACGCTCGCCAGGGTTCCCGCCAGGACTCTATAGCGTACTCGCAGGCTTCGTCGAGCCCGGCGAGTCCATAGAGGAGGCCGTCGTCCGCGAGGTGCGCGAGGAAGTCGGGATCGAGGTCACCAACGTCAGGTACTTCGGGAGCCAGCCCTGGCCTTTCCCGAACTCGCTCATGGTCGGCTTCACCGCGGATTACGCGGGCGGAGAACTTACCCCCGAACCAGGAGAGATCGAGGACGCCGGTTGGTATTGTGCTGACGAGCTGCCGGAGATACCCGTGAGAGTTCCCGCAAGGGTCAGCATCGCCCGTGCCATGATTGACGACTTCGTGGAACGGCACGGCATCGATCCGGAAGACCTCAAAACACGACAGTAGGCTACCCCCGAAAGGAGTAGCCATCTCCTGCTCTATGACGCGGGAGAGCGTGGGATCGGGCCGATGGGTACATGTTGTGCGGGAAGCAGGGCCGGAAGTGACCCGGGTGAATAGAAAGTTTACGTGGAGGAGATTCTTTAGGCTCGCCGGAGCCGGTGTGGCGGGGACAGCCCTGTTGGG
>DASSJP010000316.1:0-4532 GCA_035691165.1 Rubrobacter sp. | reverse complement strand
TAGTCGCTGGGGGAGTTGCCGAGCGCAACCTGCCCGCCGAACTCAGGCACGCTATCTCCTCTGAGTCTGGCTTCAACGACGGGCTGGCACTCCCCTTCGTCGTGCTGCCCGTCTTGGTAATCACGCGACCACCCGGGGATGTTATCTCCCACTGGCTGACCTACACGGTCCTTCTGGAGATTGTCGCGGGCGCAGCGCTGGCTACGCTCATAGGCTATCTGGCGGGCAAGACCCTGAGATGGGCGGAGAGGAAGGAGACCATGGAGCGCACCTCCCTGCTTACGATCAGCCTTGCCCTTTCTTTGACCGTGCTAGGCGTCACGGAGCTACTGCACCTAAACGGGGTCTTGGCTGCATTTGTCGCGGGGATAGTCTTTAACTTCGCAGGCTCCAGCGACGCCAAGGAGAGCCAGGAGGAGATACAGGAGGCTATCTCACGCTTCTTCGATCTGCCCATCTTCGTGCTCTTGGGGATGGCGCTGCCGTGGCAGGAGTGGTTGGATCTAGGTTGGAAAGGACCGCTCTTGGTGGTCGCGGTGCTCCTCTTGCGGAGACTTCCGGCGGTGTTGGCTGTAAGGCCCCTGCTCGGACCACTGCGTGCCAAGGGCAAGGACATACTGTTCCTGGGGTGGTTCGGCCCCGTGGGGGCCGCGGCACTCTACTACGCCGCCTTCTCACTCAGAGAGACAGGTATTGAGGAGGTTTGGACGATCGGGAGCCTAGTGATCTGCGCCTCCGTGCTGGTCCACGGGGTAACCGCTTCACCCCTCACCAAGCTCTACGGGAGGTTGCCCCGAAACGCGTGAAGCATCGAGCGCACCGCAGAAGGTGGCTCGCATCTATGATAAAGCCTTCAAGGCAAATGTTGTGAGAGAGGTCCCACTGGTACCGCACCGGCGCCCTTCAGTTTTCGTCGCCGGATTGCTCTAGAATGTAGATCCTTGGGGGATTCCGTGGGGATCGGTCTGGAGAAGAAACCGAAGAGGACACTGACACGCAAACACTTCCTGAAGGGCGCCGGTGCGGCCGGAGTGTCTCTGCTCGGGGCTGCCGGATGCGGTAGCGCCGACCACCTCCACTCGCGGCACCCCTCCCGTCCCGCTCAGGGAGGACCGGCGATGAACGTCATCCTGGTCATTTTGGACAGCCTCAGGAAGGATCACGTCGGGGCCTACGGCGCCGACAGGATACATACACCGAACCTCGACACCATAGCCGGTGAGGGCTTGCGCTTCACCAGGGCCCACCCCGACGCCATGCCAACCATACCGGCGAGACGGGCGATCCACACGGGCATGAGGACCTTCCCCATTGCACCGCCCGCCTACGGCTGGAAGGCGATCCCGGAGCAGCAAACCACGCTGGCCGAGATACTGAGAGGAGCAGGCTACAGCACCTTCTTCGTCACAGATACTTACCACCAGTTCCGCATGAACTTCGGCCGGGGCTTCGACGCCTACCACAAGATCCGGGGCCAGGAGAGGGATTTTTACAAAGATCCCTCTACCATATCCGAGGAGGAGATGCGGCGGAAATACATCATCCTTGGGTCGGGCAGGAAGGCCCGCCAGTACCTGGCCAACGTCCAGGGCCGCAAGAGCGAAGAAGACTGGTTCGCCCCCAGGGTGTTCCTGGGGGCCATGGATCTACTCGAAGAAGCCCGCCGCAAAGAGCCGTTCTTCCTGGTCGCCGACTGCTACGATCCCCACGAACCATGGGATCCGCCGAAGAAATACGTGGACCTCTACGACGAGGGCTACGAGGGCAAGGAACCCCTCAACGACAACTACGGCCCTGACGACTACCTGACAGACCGCCAGCTCCTCAGGATGCGGGCGCTCTACGCAGGCGAGATCACCATGGCCGACCGCTGGCTCGGCAACTTCCTCCAGAAGGCTTATGACCACAACATCATGCAGAACACCCTGCTCATCGTCATAAGCGACCACGGCCACGCCCTTGGCGAACACGGCTACACTGGCAAGCCCCCATACGCGCTGTGGTCGGAGCTTACGGACATCGTCTTCTTCATGAGACACCCGGAAGGAAGGAGAGCTGGAGAGGCCAGCGATTATTACGCCTCCACCCATGACGTGGCGCCGACGATCCTGGGGATGCTGGACATAGAAGCGCCCACTCCGATGGACGGCCAGAATCTCTCAATACTATTCGATGGAAGGAAGCCTGAGCCGCGAGACCACTTTACCTCTGCTTACATGAACTACGTCTGGGCCAGCGACGAGCGGCACGTTATGTTCTCTCGCAACGACAGAGCGGAGCCCAGACTCTACGATGCGCAAAACGACCCGCGGCAAGAGAGGGACCTGGCCGACGACGACCCCGATACGGTCGAGAGGATGTTCGAAGAGTACGTGCTCAAGGATGCGGGGGGATCGCTGCCCGCCTGAACCCGGTAAGTAGTGACTTCTTGCAACGCTATCGGGCTCTTCGTCCATCACGACGGCAGCCGGGAGATCACGGCGCCGCGAATGGTGTACCGCCGAGGACACGTTGAGCACGCCTCCGTATGGGACTACATCCCTCAGCCGACCAGAAGCACATGCACGTCGCCGGGTCCGTGCATCCCGACGAACAGCGACATCTCGATGTCTCCGGACCGACTCGGCCCCGTGTGGAAACAGACGTTGGCGGGCAACCCTTCCGCGTACATCGTTATGGCCTCGGGCACAGTGCGCAGAATCCTCTCCACCGGAACGACAGCCACGTAGGTCGGGGGGAGCAGGGTGACGGTGCGTCCCTTGCCCTGTCCACCCTCCAGAACCAGGGTGCCCGTCTCCGCGATCGCCCACGCCGCAGTTGAGAGCCCGACGTCGGCCTTCCCCGCAACCTCCCTGAAGTCAGCGAGGTCCCTCCAGACGACGACCTCGACCCCGGCTTCGCCTAGAGGTCCGTCCACCCACAGTTCGTCAAGCTCCTCGACGTCCCACCGGACGAGGAGCTTCGCGTGCCTCTCGCGCACCAGGTCGAGCACGTACTCTCGGGCTTCGTCCAGGCTGCCGACGCGCCTGCCGTGACCACCGAGGGCTTCGAGTTCCTCTATAAAGCGGGCTGGCGGGTCCTCCACGGGCTCACTGGGCTCTGCCTTCCGGGTCCAGGCGACGTCGGGGGCGTTGGTCGGCTTGTAGCGTCCCGCCTGGGTGCGGTGGCGGATGGATTCAAGAAAAGTCGTCCGGTCAGCCATCCTGTATCCCCTCCTTCCACAACCGGCGGAAGGATTTTTCCGCCAGGGGCGGGAGGTCGCGGGAATCCGTCCACGCGCTCAAGGGTCCTGGAAGGGGTCTCACGGAGCCGTCCTTGAGGAGAGGCTTCTGGGCCAGACGACCGGCTCTGGTGGAGATCTTGTACAGAGCCGGCCTCCTCATCGTGCTCTCGAAGCCTTTGAAGGCGATCTCCTGCGCCTTGCCGGCCAACCCCTCCTCGACCTGCTGGTTGCGGAGCTTCAGGAGGAGGTCGTGCAGCGGGATGCCGACGGGACACGCCTCCCAGCACGCCCCGCATAGAGAGGAAGCGTGCGGCAGATCCTTCGCCTCTTCGCTACCCTTGAGGAGCGGTGTTATGACGGCTCCTATGGGGCCGGAGTAGGTCGAGCCATAGGCGTGGCCACCTGTCTGACGGTAGACGGGGCAGACGTTCAGGCAGGCGCCGCAGCGTATGCAGTAAAGGGCCTCCTCGAACTCCGTACCGAGCAGCTTCGAGCGCCCGTTGTCCATAAGGATGAGATGAAGCTCCTCAGCGCCGTCCAGCTCTCCCTTGGCACGCGGTCCCGTGATGAAGTTTGTGTAGACCGTGAGCTTCTGGCCCGTGCCGCTACGGGCAAGGAGCCGGACGAAGACGGAGAGGTCCGCAAAGCGTGGGACCAGCTTCTCTATCCCCATCACGACGACGTGGACGGGAGGGACGCTAGTGACGAGCCTGGCGTTGCCCTCGTTGGTGACGGTGACGACCGTCCCCGTCTCGGCGACCCCGAAGTTGGCGCCTGTTATGCCGATGTCGGCGGTAACGAACTTCTCTCGCAGGCGTTTGCGTGCGAAGGAGCCGAGGGCCTCGACGTCGGGAGGGAGTTGTTCACCCGCTGTCCGCGAGAGTACCTCCGTTATGCGCCTGCGGTTCATGTGCAGGATGGGGCCGACGATGTGCGAGGGAGTATCGCCCGCGAGCTGTGCGATCCACTCCCCGAGATCCGTCTCGACGATCTCCAGGTCAAGGTCGGCGTAGTCCTCTTCGAGGCGCCTGTTTAGCTCGATCTCCTCTGTCGCCATACTCTTGGATTTGGTCACTACCTTCGCGCCCTTGCGCCGCGCGAGATCCCCTATGTAGCTGACCACATCCTCCCCGTCTGCGGCGAAGTAGACGTTGCCTCCACGCGCCTCGACGGCGTCGGCCATCTGCTCCAGGTAGCGGTCGAGGTTCGCCATCGTCTCCTGCTTGATGTGATACGCCCGCTCTCTTAGCTCGGGCGCTTCGGGCAGGGCGTTCAGGACGGCGTTGCGTCCGGCCACGGACTTGTGGGT